>JAWVCV010000214.1:0-10036 GCA_033858115.1 Gaiellaceae bacterium | reverse complement strand
CGCTCGTGGCGCAGCCTGGAGGCAGCCTCGGCCTCGCGCTCCGCACGGTGGGCGGCCTTGCCCTCGCGGGGGACGATCTTGAGCGCGACGTCGAGGCCGTTTCGCTCGTCGCGCGCCAGCCACACGGAGCCGGACCCGCCGCTGCCGAGGGGGCGCAGCGGCCGGTAGCGGTCGAGCACGAGCTCCCGGCGCGGGAGCGCTTGTGGAGCGACAGACACGACCTTTGGTGGGTTGGCCGCGGTGGTTGAAACTCCTTTCACCGCCGACTCAACCGTTACAGTTGCCGCGATCCACCCACCAACCCCCCATGACTGAGCGCGAGTCAGACTTCGAGTTCGACTTCTTCGAGGAGCCGGTGACGCAGGAGGCCTCTGCGCGCGACCGCACGCTGCGGCGCCCTCTTCGCGGCTCTCGCGGGCCCCGGGTGCCGCGCGGTCCGATCCGCCCCGGCGCCGGCCTGACCCCGCTGCTGCGGCTGCTGGGCCTGATCGCCTTCGCGATCCTGATCATCGTCCTGCTTCTGCTCTGGGTGCAGAGCTGCCAGGAAGACAAGAAGCGCGACGCCTACGGCAACTACATGACGGACATCTCGGCGGTCGCACGCGACTCCGAGCGGGTCGGCCGCGAGCTGAGCGACGTCCTGACCACATCCGGGATCAAGACCGCCGATCTTCAGAAGCAGCTCTCCGGGCTCGTGCAGCAGCAGGAGATCGGCGCCGACCGCGCCCGCAAGCTTCACCCGCCCGGGCCGTTGCTCGGCTCGCACGGGGCCGCGATCGAGGCGCTGGAGTTCCGGGTCGACGGGCTTGCGGGTCTCGTCGAGGCATTCAGGCGCACGCAGGGCTCGAAGGACGCGGCAGCATCCGGCGCGCTGCTCGCATCGCAGGCGGAGCGTCTGGTCGCGAGCGACGTGATCTGGGACGACCGGTTCAAGGAGCCCGCCGTCGCGGTCCTGCGCGAGCAGAAGGTGAGCGGTGTCGAGGTCCCCGACTCGAACTTCGTGCAGACGCCCGACCTGGCGAGCACGCGCTCGATGGTGCCGATCTGGGAGCGGATCAACGGCTCGGCCGCCTCCGGAACGGGCGCCGTCAGCGGTCTGCACGGCACGAACATCGAGTCGGTCAAGGTGATCCCGGGCGGCCAGCAACTTTCCCCGGGGACCGAGAACACCGTCGAGGCGTCCACCGACCTCGCCTTCGCCGTCGCCGTCGCGAACTCGGGCGACAACCAGGAGGTCAGGATCGAGGTGACGCTGACGATCCAGCAGAGCCCCACCCCGATCGTGAAGAAGCAGACGATCGACATCATCGACCCAGGAGACACGAAGACGGTCGTCTTCCGCGGCTTCCCGTCGGTCGACTTCGGCGAGCGGCGCACGTTGCGGATCGACGTCGATCCGGTGCCTGGCGAGAAGACGACCTCGAACAACTCCGCCGAGTACCCGGTCATCTTCTCGCTCGGCGCCTAATGGGGGTCGAGCTCGCGGCCGCCATCGGGGCTGCGACGGCCGCCGCGCTGGCGCTCGGCATCTGCTTCTGGCTCTGGATCCGCATCCGCCGGCTGCGTGTCGCCCAACGGGTCCTCCTCGGAGGCGGCCGTTCGGACCTGGTCGACTTCGCCGTCTCGTTGCAGGGCCGGATCGACGACCTGCACCGTGCGGTCGACGAGATCGCAGCCGGCCTCTCCCGGGTCGACCAGCGCGTCGACGGCTCGCTGACGAACACCGCCGTCGTCCGCTACGACGCCTACGCCGGCACCGGCGGGCACCAGTCCGCGTCGTTCGCATTCCTCGACGCGAACCGGACCGGCACCGTCGTGACCGCGATCCAGGGCCGCGACTACGCCCGCCTCTACGTCAAGGAGCTCGACCGCGGCCGCGCCCCGATCGCCCTCTCGCCCGAGGAGCTCGAGGCCGTGGAACGCGCAATGGCTCGCTGAATCGACCGGCCGGGCGGCGAAGCGGCCCCTGTAGGGGTTTTGGCGCGACCGGGATCCTCTTAGCGGATCCCGATCTTGCGCAAACTGGTTGCTACTCTCTGTTCGAGTTGCAACAGGTTCTCGTCCTGAATGCAAGTTACGAGCCGCTGAACGTCTGTTCGGTGCGGCGTGCACACGTGCTCGTCTGGAAAGGCAAGGCGGAGGTGCTGGAGAGTCTGCCGAAGGGCCTGCGCTCCGCGACCGACACCTACGTGTGGCCGCATGTGATCCGGCTCGTCCAGTACGTCCGGGTGCCGCGGGCGATCCAGCGCAAGATCTCGCGCCGGGCGCTCTTCGCCCGTGATGGCTGGCGGTGTGTCTATTGCGGCACGTCCTCCGGCCGGCTGACGCTGGACCACGTCGTACCGCGCTCGAAGGGCGGCGAGTCGATCTGGGAGAACGTCGTCACCGCTTGTGCACCGTGCAACCTGCGCAAGGGCGACCGGATGCTCGAGGACTCCGGGCTGCACCTGAAGCGGCAGCCGCGGCCGCCGGCGCCCGTGCTGTTCATCCACCTGGCGACGCCGACGATCCCCCAGGTCTGGCAGCGGTACCTCCCGCGTTCGGCGACGGCCGCCGCGTAGCCGTGGCGTTCACCTGCGAGGCGTGCGGTCGGACCCACTCGGGCGACCTGCGCGACATTCGCATGGGCCTGCCCGATCCGATCTTCCAGCTCGACGAGGAGGAGCGCGAGCTTCGCGCCCGCGTCGGCGACGACTCGGCGGTGCTGAACGTCCCCGGCGGCGACCGCTTCTTCGTCCGCGGCCTGCTCGAGCTGCCGATCGAGGGCGGTGAGGGCTACTTCGGCTACGGCAGCTGGGTCGAGGTGAGCGCCGAGGACTTTGCCGCGCTCGGGGAGCTGTGGCACGACGAGGAAGGCTGGCGCAGCGAGCCCTTTGCCGGCACCCTCGCGAACGAGCTGGCGCCGTACTTCGCGACGGTGGACCTGCCGCTCGTGATCAGGCTCCGCGACGTGCAGCTGCTGCCTCTCCTCGAGCTCGCTGAGGCAAACCACGAGCTCGTCAGAGCGCAGCGGTACGGGATCTCACGCCATCGGGCCCACGAACTGGCAGAGACGGTCGCCTAACGTGCTCTCGGGCCGCGGAGCGGCCCCTTCAGGGATCTTCGCGCGATGGGGATCCGCTTCTGCGGATGCCCATCCTGCGCAATGAAGGGAGCCCAGCGGTACGGGATCTCACGCCATCGGGCGCACGAGCTCGCCGAGACTGTCGCCTAGCGCGCAAGTCGCTTAGTCGCGTTCGACCGGCCCGAGCGAATACCACTCGCTGAAGGAGCCCGGATAGAGGCGCGCGTCCTCACGACCGGCGAGGTGCAGCTCGTGCAGGACGGCGCAGGCTGTGACGCCCGAGCCGCAGTAGACGACGAGCTCCTCCGCATCGAGCAGCTCCTGCGGCAGTGGCGACTCCTCCAGGAAGAAGCGATTCCTCGCGCCGGGAATCCTCCCGGCCACGGGATCGATCGGCTCGGTCGCGCCGCGCCAGCGCTCCGGCGCGCGCGCGTCGACGAGCGTCAGGCGCGAGTCGGCCAGCCGGTCGAGCAGCTCCGGAGCGCTCGCGGTGTCGCCGCTGCGCGGGCGCGCGACGAAGTCGGCGGGCTCGATCTCCTCCTCGCCGCGTCGCAAAGGCCCGTGCCAGGCATCGAGGCGAAGCACCGCTGCGTCGTCGTGGCCGAAGTGGCGCAGGAGCCACCAGAGCCGGGATGCCCAGCCGGTGCCGTCGTCGTAGCCGACGACGAGCGTGCCGGGCGCGATTCCCGCACGCGATGCCCAGGCGGCGAATCGCTCGGCCTCCGGGAGCGGATGGCGGCCGCCGCCGTCGGCGCCGGTCAGGTCAGCTTCGGGATCCGCGTGGGCAGCGCCCGGCACGTGCCCCGCGAGGTAGGCCTCGCGCGGACGGCAGTCGACGAAGCGGGTGAGCACGCCTGCACCCTAGACGCCGACGCATGAAATGCTATTCTTTCGCATACTATGCAGACACGGACGGCAGTCGTCGCCTTCTCGGGCGGCCTCGACACGAGTTGCATCGTCAGCTGGCTGAAGGAGGACTGGTACGGCTTCGACGAGGTCGTCGCCGTCCTCGTCGACGTCGGCCAGGAGTTCGATCTGGAAGAGTCGATCGAGCGCGCGCGGGCGGCCGGAGCCGACGACGTCGTGCTCGTCGACCGCAAGGCCGACTTCGCCGAGGAGCAGTGCGCCCGCGCGATCAAGGCCAACGCGCTCTACGAAGGCAAGTACCCGCTCGTGTCAGCCCTCTCACGGCCCGTGATCGCGCAGGCGGTCGCCGAGCTGGCGACCGAGCTCGGCGCCGAGGCCGTCGTGCACGGCTGCACGGGCAAGGGCAACGACCAGCTCCGCTTCGAGCTCTCGTTCAAGGCGCAGAACCCCGGCCTGCGGGTGATCGCGCCGCTGCGCGACCGGATCTGGACGCGCGACGAGGAGATCGACTACGCCCTCGCCAAGGGGATTCCCGTCGCGGCGACCCGAGAGGCGCCGTTCTCGATCGACGAGAACCTCTTCGGCCGCGCGATCGAGGCCGGCGTGCTCGAGGATCCCTGGAACGCGCCGCCGGAGGAGCCATACGCGCTCACCGGCGACCCGGCCGCCGCGCCGGCGCCGGTCGAGGTCACGATCGGCTTCGAGGCCGGCGTGCCCGTGTCGCTCGACGGCGAGGAGCTGCCGCTGGCCGAGCTGGTTGCGAAGCTCAACGCGCTTGCCGGCCCCTACGGGATCGGGCGGATCGACATGATCGAGAACCGCGCCGTCGGGATCAAGAGCCGTGAGGTCTACGAGGCGCCCGCCGCGATCGTCCTGATCCAGGCGCACTCGGCGCTCGAGGACGTCGTGCTGACGAAGGACGAGGCGCGGATCAAGCGCGGCCTCGAGCAGCGCTGGACGGAGCTCGTCTACGAGGGGCTCTGGTTCAGCCCGGCCCGCGAGGCCATCGACGCCTTCGTCGACCGGACGCAGGAGCTTCTGGACGGCGAGGTTCGCGTCGAGCTGCGGCCGAACGCCGCCGTCGTCACCGGGCGCCGCTCGCCGAACATGCTCTACGCCGAGAAGCTCGCCTCCTACGGCACCGGCGAGACCTTCCCGCACGCGGCAGCCGAGGGATACATCAAGATCGCCTCCTTGGAGGTGGAGCTGGCAGCGGCCCGCGCGCGGGCGAAGACGGAGGCATGAGCCTCTGGGGCGGGCGCGTCCGGCGCCCCCTCGACCCCGCGGTGCTGGCGTTCCTGCGCGCCGAGGACGCCGAGCTCCTGCCCTACGACTGCGAGGCGACCGCGCTGCACGCCCGCAGGCTCCACGCCGCCGGTCTGCTCGACGACGCCGAGCTGGCGGAGGCCGAGACGCGCCTGCGCGAGCTCGCCAGTGGCTCTGAGCCACTGAGCCCCGACGACGAGGACGTGCACAGCGCGATTGAGCGCCTGCTCGGCGAGGTCGGGCGGAAGATTCACGCCGGCCGCTCGCGCAACGACCAGGTGGCGGCGGCCTTCCGGCTCTACGTCGTGGATGCCTCCGCGGAGGCCAGGGCGGCGATCGCGGCTCTCGCGACCGCCGTGCTCGACCGTGCCGAGGCAGACGCCGAGACGCCGATGCCCGGCTACACGCACCTCCAGCGCGCCCAGCCCGTCACCGTCGGGCACCACCTGCTGGCCTGGGTCGAGATGCTCGAGCGAGACCTCCGCCGCTTTGCCGCCGCGGCAGAGGCCGCTTCCGCGAGCCCGCTCGGCGCCGGAGCCCTGGCCGGCTCGACGCTGCCGCTGCCGCCGCCGCCCAACCAGCTTCGCAACTCGCTGGACGCCGTCGCGGACCGCGACTTCGCGCTCGACTATCTCTACGCCGCGGCCGTCTGCTTCGTCCACCTCTCGCGGATCGGCGAGGAGCTCGTGCTCTGGACGACGTCCGAATTCGGCTTCGCGCTGCTGCCGGACGAGGTGGCGACCGGGTCGTCGATGATGCCGCAGAAGCTGAACCCCGATGTCGCCGAGCTCGCGCGCGGCAAGGCGGGGACCGCGATCGGGCGGCTCACCGGGCTGCTCGCCACCGTCAAGTCGCTGCCGCTGGCCTACAACCGAGACCTGCAGGAGGACAAGCCTCCCGTCTTCGCCGCCCGGTCCGACCTGTCCGGCGCGCTCGGCGCCCTGACCGCTCTGGTTCGCGGGCTCGAGCTCGATCGCGGCCGCCTCGCAGCCGCAGCCTCGGACCCTCTGCTCCTTGCGACCGACGCCGCCGAGGCGCTCGTCCGCGAGGGCGTGCCGTTTCGCGACGCCCACGAGCAGGTTGCCGGCTCCGTGCGTGAGGGCACGTTCGAAGCGCCCGCGGCGGAGCCGCGGCCTGCGCCGGGGCCGGGCGGCGTCCGCGAGGCAATCACCGCGGCCCGGGGGCGTCTCGCAGTCGTGTGACGCTGCCGCCGCCGGCGGCGTATGCACGACATGAACAAGCGAATCCTCCTCATCGCAGCTCCGCTCGTCCTCGCCGTGGCGCTTGCAGCCGCGACGCTCCCCGGGCCGGCCGCCAGTGCGGACGCGGAGCCGGCGGGCATCACGGTGCAGGGAACCGCCTCCGTCGTGTCGGTGCCCGATCGGGCCGAGATCTCCTTCGGCGTCGAGAGCCAGGGTCAGACGGCGAAAGCCGCCCTCGCCGCGAACGCGGTCGAGATGCGCAAGGTGATCGCCGCCGTCAAGGCGGCCGGCGGCACCGACGTGAAGACGCAGTCGGTCTCGCTCTCACCCCGCTACAACGAGAAGAACGAAGTGCAGTCGTTCGTCGCCTCGAACTCGGTCTCGGCCGTGATCAAGCAGCTCGCGAAAGCGGGCGCCGCGATCGACGCGGCGGTGGACGCGGGTGCGAACCAGGTCTACGGGCCGTCGCTCTCCGGCGGCGACCAGACCGCGCTGTATCGCCAGGCCCTCAAGGCGGCAGTTGCGAACGCTCGTCTCAGCGCGCAGGCGCTCGCGGAGGCCTCGAACCTCTCGCTGGGCCGCGTCACCGCGATCGTCGAGGGCGGCAACGCACCGCAGCCGCTCGCGCTCGCCGCGTCGAAGGCGGCGGACGCCGGCTCGACGCCGATCGAGCCCGGCACGCAGCAGGTGAACGCGACCGTCTCGGTCACCTTCTCGGTGACGTAGTGGCTCAGAGACACTAAGTCGGGTGGGCGCCCGGGGCCGGGCGCCCACCCATGTTTCTCGACGCTACGCGGTCGGCTCGAGCGCCGTCGCGGCTGTGACCGCAGGCGCGGGCCGTTGCGCATGCGAGAGGCCGAGGTGACCGTGGCTCTCGGTGCCGTAGCCGCCGGGAACCGGGATGTAGAACTCGGGATAGCCCCACATGCCGTGCTCGGAGACGTCGAGCCCCGCCGTTTCGACGTCCTCGTCCGTGCGGATCCCGATCGTGACCTTGAAGAGCCAGAGCACGGCGAACGAGGCGGCGAACGTGAAGGCGCCGACCGCCACCAGGCCGAGGACCTGGACGCCGAGCTGGTGGAAACCGCCGCCGTAGAAGAGGCCGCCCTTGCCGGTCGCGAGCTTCTCGGAGAGGGCCGGCACGGTGAAGAAGCCGAGCGAGAGGGTGCCCCAGACGCCCGACATGCCGTGTGCGGCCAGTGCGCCGACGGGGTCGTCGATGCCCATCCGCTCGACGAAGAGGACGCCGAAGACCACGATGGCGCCGGCGACGGCCCCGATCACGATCGCGGCCCACGGGGACACGAACGCGCAGGCCGCCGTGATCGCCACGAGCGCCGCAATCGCCCCGTTCAGCATCATCGAGAGGTCGGGCTTCTTGATCACGAGCCAGGAAGTGACGACCGCACCGATGACGCCGGCCGCGGCCGCGAGGTTCGTGTTCAGGGCGACATAGGCGAAAAAGCCGACCCCGCCGAAGTCGACGCTGAGGGTCGAGCCGGGATTGAAGCCGAACCAGCCGAACCAGAGGATGATCACGCCGAGCGTGGTGAAGGCCATGTTGTGGCCCGGGATGGCATTCGGCTTTCCGTCGGACGCGAACTTGCCGATTCGCGGCCCGAGGAGGAGCGCACCGGCCAGCCCGGCCAGTGCCCCCTGGTAGTGCACGACGGTGGAGCCGGCGAAGTCCTGCATGCCCTTCGCGAACAGCCAGCCGTCCGGGCTCCAGACCCAGTGCGAGACGAACGAGTAGATCAGCGTGTAGGCGACGCCGAACGCGAAGTAGACCCACAGCCGGGTCCTTTCCGCCATCGCGCCCCACACGATCGCGAGCGACACCGCGCAGAAGACGACCTCGAAGAGGTAGCCCGCGGCCGCCGGGATCGCGGCGAACCAGCTGAAGGGGGACGATCCGATCGTCAGCAGCTCGTCGACTGACGGCAGGAAGCCCGAGCCGCCCCACAGTCCGTTGCCGCCGTCGCCGAAGGCGATGCCGAAGCCGACGACGTAGTAGACGAGCGACGCGATCGCGAGCACGAGCACGTTCTTCGCGGCGATGTGGCCGACGTTCTTCATCCGCGTCAGCCCGGCCTCCAGGAAGGCAAAGCCCGCCTGCATGAACATGACGAGAATCGCGGCCAGGACGACCCAGATAGTGCTCGTCGCGAATGCCAGTTCCTTTGTCGTCATGCGACCTCGACCTCCTCGAGCTTTGCTCCCGTGCGGTTGTGGGTGACGTGGTACACCGGCGTCGTCCAGACGACCCCGTCGCCCGACTCGTGGCCCGTGCGGGCGGAGTCGACGATCGCCTCGACGACTCCGGCGGCGATCTCGTCCTTCACGAGGAAGAAGAGGTACGCCTTCGGCAGGAACCGCGACTCGAACACGCGGCCGCGGTACTCATGGGTGATGCCTCGCTGGCGACCGTGCCCGACGGCCTCGATCACGGTCACGCCGACGTGGCCGGTGTGCTCTTCGACCGCGTCCATGACCGTCTCCACGCGATCACGGACGACGATCGCTTCGACTTTGACCATCTCTGCCTCCTAGGCGTCGTAGTAGAGGGAGAACTCCGCCGGGTGCGGGCGGAGCCGGACCACGTCGACCTCGTGCTCGCGCTTCCACGCGATCCACGTCTCGATCAGGTCCTTCGTGAACACCCCGCCCTGGAGCAGGAAGACGTGGTCCGCCTCGAGCGCGTCCAGCGCCTCGCCGAGCGAGCCGGGGACCTGCGGCACGTCGTGGCCGGCCTCTTCGAAGAGGTCGTAGTCGGCCGGGGCGCCCGGGTCGAGCCCGCGCTCGATCCCGTCGATGCCGGCCATCAGCATCGCCGAGAAGGCGAGGTACGGGTTCGCGGCCGCGTCGGGGCAGCGGAACTCGATCCGCTTCGCCTTCGGCGAGTCGGAGTACATCGGGATCCGGATGCAGGCCGAACGGTTGCGCTGCGAGTAGACGAGGTTCACCGGCGCCTCGTAGCCCGGCACGAGCCGGCGGTACGAGTTCGTCGTCGGCGCGCAGAACGCGAGCAGGGCCGGCGCGTGCGCGAGCAGGCCGCCGACGTAGGCCCGCGCGAGCTGCGACAGCCCGGCGTAGCCGGACTTGTCCGCCATCAGCGGCGTCCCCTCCTTCCAGAGGGACTGGTGGCAGTGCATCCCGGAGCCGTTGTCGCCGAAGATCGGCTTCGGCATGAAGGTGACCGACCTGCCGTGCGCGCGGGCGACGTTCTTGACGACGTACTTGTAGGTCATGACCTGGTCGGCCATCCGCGTCAGGCTCTCGAAACGGAGGTCGATCTCGCACTGCCCGCCCGACGCCACCTCGTGGTGGTGGAACTCGCAGGGGATGCCGAGGCGCTCGAGCGTCAGCACCATCGCCGTCCGCAGGTCGTGGAGCGTGTCGTGCGGGCCCGGTGGGAAGTAGCCCTCCTTCTCCCGCACCGTGTAGCCGAGCCCCGGCTTGCCCGAGTTCCAGTGACCTTCGGCGGAGTCGACCAGGTAGCGCGCCTCGTTCGGCCCGAGCGTGTAGGAGACCTCGTCGAAGACGAAGAACTCGCACTCGGGGCCCATGTAGGCCGTGTCGGCGATGCCGGTCGAGGTCAGATACGCCTCCGCCGCCTTGGCGATCCGGCGCGGGTCCT
>JAWVCV010000213.1:0-4932 GCA_033858115.1 Gaiellaceae bacterium | reverse complement strand
GCTCGACGCCGCGGACGGCGTTGTGGACTCGCTCGTAGCTCCGTAGCTCGCCCTCGACGATCTCGAGCTCGTCCTCGAGGCCGGTCAGATTCGCCCGGTTGCCGGTCGAGAAGTTGTCGAGCACGCGGACCGTGTCGCCACGCTCGAGGAGAGCGCGCACGAGGTTCGAGCCGATGAACCCTGCTCCGCCGGTGACGAGGACCCTGCGACTCACGCGGGCGACGTTACCCGATCGATTCTGCGCGGCCCTGCGGTACGAGGGAGGGCGCCGTGGCTGCGAGCCCGATCACGAGCCAGAAGACGGCCGTGAGCGCGCTGCCGCCGAAGAGCGCGGCTCCGAGCAGGGCGCAGGCGAGCGCGGCCGCCCACGCGGCCGGGAGGAAGGCCGCGGGCTCGTCCGGGTCGCCGCGCGGCCAGGCTCGCGCCACCTGGACCGTCGCGCGCAGCGTCAGCAGGCCGAGCGCGAGGAAGAGCAGCGCCCCGACGATCCCCAGCTCGTACAGCACCTGGTCGTAGGTCTGCTGCGGCACGAAGCCGGTGCGGTCCGGGAAATAGTTGGCCGGCAGGTCGGGGAAGCGCGCACGTGCGTCGTCCAGGTACTGCACGTACTCGTCGGGCGGCAGCTTGCCGTGCCAGCCGGTGCCGAGCACGGGCTGGTCGAGGAAGATGCGGCCGCCGATGTAGGCGTAGACGAGCCGCTCGTTCCAACTCGCGGCGTTGCGGTCGAGCTGCTCCTCGCGCTGGCCGAGACCGAGCGAGCGGAAGAAGCCGCCGAGGTCGCCCGATCGCAGCCCGAGCACGCCGGCCGTCACGAGCAGCACCGCCGCCAGGGTGATCGCGAGCGCGCGCCGGGTCACCGCGTGCCGAGCGCGCGCCGCGACGAGGATCGCTGTCACCGCTGCGTAGAGCGCGAGCAGGCTCGCGAACGCCGCGCCGAGGACGATGCCGACTGCCGCCGCCACGCCTCCGACCGCGAGCGCGCGGCGCGGCAGCCGGTGCCGGGGCGCGTAGAGCGCCGCCAGCGCCACCGAGAGCGTCAGCGTCGAGAGCAGCGCCAGCTCGTGCTCCCCGGTGAACGACGGCTGGCGCCTGCCCGTGAAGTCGGCGTCCACGAGCCCGAAGAACGCGAGGAAGCCCCAGCCGCTCGCGGCGACCGCGAAGACGCCGATCAGGCCCACGACCACCCAGAGCTGAATTCGGCGGCGGACGAGCAGCACGAGCCCGAGCGCGAGCACCCCGTACTCCAGCAGCTTCACCGCCGCGACGACGGCGTCGAGGCCGTTCAGCGCCGACGAGACGAGCATCCAGGTCGAGAAGGCAGCGGCCGCAAGCGCAGGCGCGCGCGCCGGCTGCGGCAGGCTCGCGCGTCCCAGCAGCCGCAGCCCGCACACGATCGCGAGGACGAGCAGCGCCGCGTCCGTCGGCGTCACGTCCACCACGGTCGAGCCGATCGTGACCTCGACGTGCGGCATGTCGATCGCCCGGACGAGGCTCAGGGCGAGCGCCGCGCAGAAGACGAGGAACGAGAGATCGACGGTCGGCCGCCGGAGCCGCTGAGTCCCGGGGTCAGCCATTCGCGTCCGTATACTAGATCGCCCGGTGGCCGCGACAGCGGTGCCCGCTCGGCTGCTGCCGGTTTCGATGCGAGTCGTTCTCCTCCCAGGCATCTGGCCACCTGACATCGGCGGCCCGGCGACGCACGGCCCGGAGCTCGCGGGCCACCTTGTCGACCGGGGCCACCATGTCCGGGTCGTCACGATGGCATCCGCGCCGCCGACCGAGAGGCCCTGCGAGATCCTGACCGTTTCGCGCTCGCAGCCGTTCCCGATTCGCTACGGGCGCCTCACCGCGCGCGCCACCGGCGCGGCCCGCTCCGCAGACGTCGTCTACGCCTCCGCCACGTATGCGGCCGCGTCGGCCGCGTCGGCGGCATCCCGCCGACCGCTCGTCGTGAAGCTCGTCTCCGATCCCGCCTACGAGCGGGCGCGGCGCTACGGGCTCTTCGAGGGCACCCTCGAGGAGTTCCAGGACGGTGGCTCGCCACCCGTCGCCGCCCTGAAGCGGGCGCGGACGGCCGCGCTGCGGCGGGCGCGGCGCGTGATCGTCCCGAGCCGGTACCTGGCCCAGTTCGCGCTCGGCTGGGGCCTCGACGCCGAGCGGGTCGTCGTCGTGCCGAATCCCGCACCGGCCCTCGCCGTCGAGGAGGCGGCCGAGCGTCACGGCCTCGTCTTCGCCGGGCGGTTGACCCGTCAGAAGGCGCTCCACACAGCGCTTGACGCGGTGGCTCTGGTGCCCGAGGCGGAGCTGCTCGTGATCGGCGACGGGCCGGACCGGGAGCGGCTCGAGCAGCATGCGTCGGAGCTCGGGCTGAACGCTCGCGTCCGCTTCGTCGGCTCGATGCCGCGGGCAGACGTCCTGAAGGCGTTCGCCGCCGCCGAGGCGCTCGTGCTCTCGAGCGACTGGGAGAACTTCCCGCACACCGCCGTGGAGGCGCTGGCGCTCGGCACGCCCCTGATCGCGACCTGGGTCGGCGGTGTCCCTGAGATCGTCACGGACGGCGTCAACGGCCTGCTCGTCCCGCCCGGCTCGCCGGACGCGCTGGCGCAGGCGCTCCAGCGCTTCCTGGGCTCGGCAGAGTTGCGCGGGCGCCTGGCCGGGGCCGCGAGAAGCTCCGTCGAGCACCTCTCCGCGCCGCTCGTCTACGGCCGGATCGAGGAGCTGCTCGCGGAGGCCGTCCGGTGACGCTGGAGACGGAGACCCCGCGGCCGCGCGTGCTGATGGTCGGGCGCACGCGGTACACGCTGCCGCTGCCCGAATGGCTGGCGCGGAAGTTCGACGCGCTCGAGCGGCAGCTCGACTACCGCGTGCTCGCCTCCGCCGAGGCGGGAAGCCCGGTGGCGGACGCCAGGTTCCGGCTGATGGCGCCGAGCCGTCTGCGCCGCTTGGACGGCGTGCTCTTCTACCTGCGCTTCCCGTTCCACGTTCGCCGGCAGATCAAGGAGTTCCGTCCCGAGGCGATCATCGCCGAGAGCCCCTACACGGCGGCCGCGTCGATCGTCGGCCGCTGGCTCGTTCGGGGGAAGAAGCCGCAGGTCGTCGTCGAGGTGCACGGGGACTGGCGGACCGCGACGCGGCTGTACGGCTCTCCCGCCAGGAAGCTGCTGAACCCGTTTGCAGACGCGGTCAGCCGGTTTGCCGTGCGCCGGAGCGACGCCGTACGTGCACTCTCGCGCTACACCGAGTCGCTGGTCGAGGAGGTGCGCGGGATCCCGGTGACGGCGTCGTTCGAGGCGTACATGGACCTGTCGGCCTTCACAGCCGGCGAGGTGCAGCCGCTGCCGCAGCGGCCGACGGCTCTCTTCGTCGGGATGCTCGAGGCCTACAAGAACATCGACGGGCTCGCCGCCGCGTGGCGGCAGGTCGCGGCCGACCTCCCGGAGGCTCGTCTCGTGATCGTCGGCAAGGGCGCGCGGCACGCGATCGTCGCGGAGCTCGTGTCGGAGCTGCCTGACCAGGTCGAGTGGATCGAGCAGATCCCGCCTGCCGAGGTCGCGGCGCAGATGGACGCGGCGACCGTGCTCGTCCTCCCGTCTCGCTCGGAGGGGCTCGGCCGCGTCGTCGTCGAGGTGTTCGCGCGCGGCCGTGGGCTCGTGGCGAGCCGGGTCGGCGGGATCCCCGACGTCGCGCGCGAAGGGGAGGAAGCGCTGCTCGTCGAGCCCGGCGACGTCGACGAGCTCGCCGCCGCGCTCCGCCGCGTGCTCTCCGACCGCGCGCTGGCGGAGCGGCTCGGCGAGGCCGCACACCGGCGCTATCGCTCGTGGCACACGACGCCGGCGGAGTACGCCGCGCGAGTCCGCTCGCTCGTCGACGCGTCGCTGCACGTCGGCGGCACAGTCGGCGAGCGGCCCCGGGTCCTCGTCGTCACCTCCGCGGGCGTCGAGGACGAGGCGGTCCGCGCGCTGCGCGAGGAGATCGAGCTGCACGTGCTCGCTCGTGGGCGCTCGCGCCTCTTCTTCCTGACGCTCCCCTTCCGGATCTTCCGCGCCGTACGCAGGTTCCGTCCGGCCGCGGTCGTGGCCGAGTCCCCCTATCTCGGCTTCGTCGTACTCGTCGCGCTCGCGTTCGTGCGGCGCAACCGGCCCTCCGTGATCGTCGAGACCCACGAGGACTGGCGTGCCGCGACGCGCCTCTCCGGCTCGCGCGGCCGGGTCATGCTCGCGCCGCTCGCCGACCGGATCGCCCGGTACACGCTGCGCCGTGCCGACGCGCTTCGGGCCCTCTCTCCCTACACCGCCGGGCTCGCCGAGCGTGAGGCCGGTGTGCCGCCGCTCGAGTCCTTCCCGGCCTATTCCGACCTGAGCGCGTTCGTCGAGCGGCCGCCGCAGCCGCTGCCGGAGACGCCGATCGCGCTCTATGTCGGCATGCTCGAGCGAACGAAGGGGATCGCCACCCTCGCGGCGGCCTGGCCGCTCGTCGCGGCCCAGCTGCCCGGTGCGCGCCTCGTGATCGTCGGGCGCGGTGCGCAGGCCGACCTGGTCGACCGGCTTCGCGACGACTTCCCGGACCGCGTCGAGCACGTCGAGCGGTTACTCCCGTCCGAGGTCGCCGCCCGGATGGACGACGCGACGTGCCTCGTCCTGCCCTCGCGCAGCGAGGGGCTGCCGCGTGTGATTCTCGAGAGCTTCGCGCGGGGCCGGAGCGTCGTCGCGAGCCGCGTCGGCGGCATCGGCGACGTCGTCGAGGACGGCGAGTCCGGCTTCCTGGTCGAGGCCGGCGACGCGGAGGCGCTCGCCGCCGCGCTCACTCGCGTGCTCTCCGATCGCGAGCTCGCTGCCCGTGTGGGCGCAGGAGCCCACGACGCCTCGCTGCGCCTGCACCTCTCGGCGGACGACTTCGCGGCGCGTGTCCGGTCGCTGGTCGACAAGACGCTCA
>JAWVCV010000212.1:0-9102 GCA_033858115.1 Gaiellaceae bacterium | reverse complement strand
CCTGCTCGCCGTCACGTAGCCTTTTCGCGATGCGCGTGCTCGTCACAGGCGGGGCCGGGTTCATCGGCTCGCACTTCGCGAAGCGCCTGCGTGCCGCGGGCGACGACGTGCGCGTACTCGACAAGCTGACCTACTCGGGCAACCCGGCCAACCTGGACGCCGCGATCGAGCTCGCCGTCGGCGACATCTGCGATCCCCAAGCGGTGGCCGAGGCCGCGGCGGGCTGCGACGCGATCGTCAACTTCGCCGCCGAGACGCATGTCGACCGGTCGATCCTCGGCGCGACCGACTTCGGCCGGACGGAGTTCTTCGGGACGCAGGTGCTCTTGGAGGAGGCGCGCCGCACGGGTGCCCGCTTCGTCCAGGTGTCGACCGACGAGGTCTACGGGGACCTTGCCGACGGCGGCTCGTCGGTCGAGACAGACCCGGTCCGGCCATCCAGCCCGTACAGCGTCGCGAAGGCGGCCGGCGACCTCCACATCCCGGCCTATGCGCGCACGTTCGGCGTCAACGCGTCGATCACGCGCGGCTCGAACACCTACGGGCCGAACCAGCATCCGGAGAAGCTGATCCCCCTGATGACGACGAACGCGCTCGAGGGCGAGCCACTGCCGGTCTACGGCGACGGCAAGCAGATCCGCGACTGGCTCTGGGTCGGGGACCACTGCGCCGGGATCGAGCTGGTCCTGCGCGAGGGGGCGCCGGGCGAGGCCTACAACGTCGGCGGCGAGGACGAGCGCGAGAACGTCGAGATCGTCGGCCACATCCTCCGGCTCACCGGGGCGGACGAGTCGCTGATCCGCCACGTCGAGGACCGGGCGGGGCACGACCGCCGCTACTCGCTCGACACGTCCAAGCTTCGGAAGCTCGGCTGGGCGCCGCAGAAGTCGTTCGAGGAGGGCATCGCCGAGACGGTGTCGTGGTACCTCGCGCATCGCACCTGGTGGGAGCCGATCAAGTCCGGCGAGTACCGCGACTACTACGAGCGCCAGTACGCAGAGCGCCTCGCGCGCCCCTAGCTACTAGCCACTAGCTACTCGTCGCCGTTCTCGCAGCTTCGCTCGGCCTCGCGCCGGAGCCGGCTGATCTCCTTCCGCTCGCCTTGCACCTGCTCGGAGCGGTCGAGAAGCTCGAGGACGCCGTCGCAACGACCGAGCGCGCGCCGAGTGAAGGCCAGGTTGTACGTCGCGTACGCCTCCGCGGTCTCGCCCGAGCCGGCGAGGCCGGCGACCGCCTGCTCGAGGAGGGGCAGGGCGCCGGCGTAGTCGCCGGCGCGCATCAGCGCGAACCCCTGGTCGTTCAGCCTCGACGGGCTCTCTGTCGGACCCGGCTCCGCCTCGGGCGGTGTCGTCTGGGCGGCGGTCGTCACGGTCTCGACGACCGTCGCGGTCGTCCCGGGAAGCGTCACGGTCTGCGCCACGGTTCGCGGGGCCACGGCAGACGTAGCGGCCGGTCGTTCCTCGCCCCCGAACAGGACCGCTGCGGCGACGCCGGCCAGCAAGAGCGCGCCCAGCCCCGCGAGCAGCAGCGGGATCGAGCGCCGGCCGCGGCGAGCCACGGGCGGCAGTGCGCCTACCGCTGTCCGTCCAGCCGCCTCGTCGAGTGCGTCGCGAACGGCGTGGACGAAGTCGGCGGCGGTCGCAAAGCGGTACTGGGGCTCTTTCGCAAGCGCGCGGGCGAGCACGTCGTCCACCTGGGCCGGCAGCTCGGGATTCTGCTGCGACGCGGGCGGGATCGGCGCGCTCACGTGCGCCAGCGCTTCCGCAGTCGAGGTGTCGCGCTCGAAGGGACGTGTTCCCGTCAGCAGCTCGAAGGCGACGACCGCGAGCGCGTAGCGGTCACTGGCCGGCGTCGCGCGCTCGCCGCGGGCCTGCTCGGGCGAGAGGTAGCCCGCTGTGCCCACGACCGTGCCGGCTTCGGTGAACGAGCCGAGCCCGGCTGCGCTCGCGACGCCGAAGTCGGCGACGTGAACTCGGCCCTCCTCATCCAGGAGCAAGTTCGCAGGCTTGACGTCCCGGTGGACGATGCCGCTGGCGTGGGCGGCGTCCAGCGCCGCAGCGGCCTCGCGAAGCCACTCGAGCGTGCGACCGAGCGGCTGTGCTCCCTCGCGCGCGACGACGTCTGCGAGCGAGCCCCCCGGCAGGTACTCCATGACGATGTACGGCCGGCCGCCGTGCTCGCCCACGTCATAGATCGTGACGGTGCTCGGCGCGTTCGAGAGCCTGGCGGCGGCCAGGGCCTCGCGCGTGAAGCGCGCCCTGATCGCCGCGTCTCCGGCGAGATGCTCCGCGAGCACCTTGACGACGACGGTGCGAGCCAGATCCGCGTCCTCGGCCCGGAAGATCTCGCCCATGCCGCCACGTGCGATCAGCTCGGGCTGCCGGTAGCGCGGGGGGAGCCTGCTCTCGTCCACGGAAGACGCACTGCCCCGCCCTCACACGTCGAAAACGCCGTGCCTGACTTGAAGGTTCGGTAAAGAACCCCGGAAATCGGAGGGCCTTCAGCTAGCCTCAGCGCGGGGGATCTACGAATGCGGCGGATGCTCTTCGCTCTCACCGGTGTCGTTCTCGCGCTCGCGGTCTCCGCGCCCGCACAGTCTCTCGCACCCACTCCGCCGAAGCCCGCCGCCGTCACGGCGACGACGTTTCTCGTCAGCGGCCGCGGCTGGGGGCACGGCGTCGGCATGAGTCAGTACGGCGCGCTGGGGTACGCGAACGACGGCTGGACCTACGACCAGATCCTCGAGCACTTCTACCGGGGCGTGACGCTCGGCCCGTCGCCCGTCGCCCGGGTCCGCGTGCTCGTTGCCGAGTCCCGGCCCTCGGTGACCGTGCGCTCCGGCTCTGCCTTTCGGATTCGCGACGTCTTCGGGACGGCGTATCCCTTCGAGGCGGGCGAGATCGTCCTCGGCCCCAACCTCCGCGTCGCCGTGAACGGCGCACCCACCGACCTTGCCGGCCCGATCACCGTCCTGCCGGGCAGTGTGCCGCTGGAGCTCGACAAGGCCTATCGCGGGCAGATCGAGATCGCCGTGTCCGGCCAGAAGCTGAACGCGATCAACGTCGTGGGTCTCGAGCAGTACCTCGCCGGCGTCGTGCCGAAGGAGATGCCGAGCGCGTGGCCCGACGAGGCGCTCAAGGCGCAGGCGGTCGCCGCCCGCTCGTACGCGCTCTCGCACCGGCTCGGCGGCAAGGGGTTCGACCTCTACGCGGACGTGCGCAGTCAGGTTTACGGCGGGCTCCCCGGCGAGCAGCCCCGCGCGACCGCCGCGATCGAGGCCACGAAGGGCGAGGTGCTCCTCTGGGAGGGGAAGGCGATCGATGCGCTCTTCCACTCCACCTCGGGTGGCGCCACGGTCGACGCCGCCGAGGTGTTCGGCAAGTCGGTGCCGTACCTCGTTGCCGCCGACGACCCGCACAGCGCGCTGTCCCCCGTGCACCGGTGGGGGCCGACGCCCGTGCCGGAGGCGACGCTCCGCAAGGGCCTGAAGCTTCGCTCCCCCGTGACCGGGCTCACGCTCACGCGCAGCGCCTCCGGCCGCGTCGCGACGGCGCAGGCGCTGTCGGCCGTCGGCGCGACCACCGTGACGGGGGCGACGCTCCGCTCCGCAGCGGGGCTGCGCTCGACCTGGATCACGTCGCTCTCGTGGCTCTCGCTGACGCGCCCCGGGGGCGCCGCCCCCTTCGGAAAGCAGCTGACGATCCTGGGGAAGGCGAAGAATGTCCGAGGCGCCGTGATCGAGCAGCGGGTGGACGGGATCTGGAAGCAGGTTGCCGGTCCGGGCCTGGCGCCGAGCGCGAAGGTCAAGCTGGCGGCGCCGGCGACCTTCCGCATCGCCGTCGGCAAGCTGGTCGGCCCAGTCCTGAAGGTTCCGGTCGCGCCGAGGGTGACCGTGCGGGCCGACGGCGCACGCACCGTCTCAGGCTTCGTGAAGCCGCTCGACCCCGGTACCGCGGTCGAGTTGCAGCTCGACAGCGAGCGCGGCTGGTGGACGATGGCGAAGACCGTGACCGGGCCGGACGGCAGCTATACACTCGCGTTGCCCGAGCCCGGGCGCTACCGTGCGCGGGTGGCGCCCAGCCAGGGGTTCGCCGAGGGTCTCTCGGGCCAGATCGACCTCGAGTGAGCCGGCTCGTCCTCGCGGTCGTCGCCGCCGCGCTCCTGGCGCCGCCCGCGCACGCCGCCCGCTACGCCGTCGGGGCGCGCTCGGCAGGAGACCTGCCACGCCTCCAGCGAGCTCTGGGACCGGGCGCGAAGAGCCTGGCGCCTCTGCCCGCCCTCGTCGTCGAGCGCACCGTGGCTCCGCGGCTGTCGGAGCTTCCGGGGGCGAGCTACGTCGAGCGACTGGGCGTTCGGCGGCTCGCATTCGCCCCGAACGACCCGCTCGCCGTCCAGCAGTGGCACCTGTCGGCGAACCGCGCCTTCGACTTCTGGGATGCGAACCCGCTGCTGCCCCCGGTTCGGGTCGCCGTGATCGACTCGGGCATCGACGGCGAGCACCCGGAGCTCGCGGCCAAGATCGCCGGCTCGAAGTCCTTCGTCGGCGGCTCGCCGCTCGTCGACCGTGCCGGTCACGGCACCTTCGTCGCGGGGCTGATCGCGGCCGGGGTCGACGACGCGGTCGGCATTGCCGGGATGGCGCCGTCTGCGGAGCTCCTCGTTGCGAAGGTCGTGAACGAGGACGACCTGATCGACGTCGAGGCAGAGGTGCAGGCGATTCGCTGGGCGGTGCGGAATGGCGCCCAGGTGATCAACATGAGCCTCGGCGGCCTGCGCGACCCGCGCGATCCAAGCCGCGACTCCTATTCGGCGCTCGAGGCCGCTGCGGTCGGGTGGGCACACGGCAAGGGCGTGGTCGTCGTCGCCGCCGTCGGCAACAACACGGATGTGCCGCCGCGGCCCTGGCCCTTCGCCAGCTACCCCGCGGCGCTCCCGCACGTTCTGGGCGTCAGCGCGCTCACGCGCGAGGGCTCGGTGCCGGTCTTCTCGCATCGCGACCGGATCTACAACGACATCTCCGCGCCGGGCTTCGGGATCCTGTCCACGCTTCCGCTCGCCCTCACCGCCGAGGCGAAGGAGTGCCCGGACCAGGGCTACTCGACCTGCGGGCCGGAGGACTTCCGGAAGGGACAGGGGACGTCCTTCGCCGCGCCGCAGGTGAGCGCCGCGGCCGCCGTGCTGCTCGCGGTCCGCCCGAAGCTCCGGCCCGAGCAGGTGACGGCGCTCCTGACCCAGAGCGCCCAGGACGTCAATCCGGCGACCGGCTGCCGGGCATGCCCGTTTCGCCGTGACGCGCTTTCGGGCTGGGGGCGTCTCGACGTGACGGCGGCGCTGCGCGGGCTCTCGGGCGAGCTGCCACCGCGCGACCGCTTCGAGCCCAATGACGACGGTGGTGAGGCTGCTGCGCCGCTCTGGGGCATGTCGAAGCGGATCGAGGCGACGCTCGACTTCTGGGACGACCAGAGCGACGTGTACGCGATCCGTTTGCGCCGGGGGCAGCCCGTCTACGTCAGCGTGCGCGGGCCGGCAGGCACGGACACCAATCTGATCGTCTGGCGGCCCGGAACGAAGCACGTCGACGATCTCGCCTCGCTGGACCTCGTGGCCCAGCAATCGGCCCGACCCGGACCGCGGGAGTACCTCTCCTATCGCGCGCCGAGGACCGGCACGTACTACGTCCAGGTCAAGCTCGGCTCCCGCGGCGCCGGCCGCTACAAGCTCGTGATCGTCAAGGCCTAGCGACCTACTGGTTCTCGAGCAGCTCCTCGTCGGGAACGTCGCGGAGCACGCGCGCAGGGTTCCCGACGACCACCTTGCGGGGCGGCACGTCCTTCGTCACGACGGCGCCGGCGCCGACGAAGGCCTCCTCGCCCACCTCGACTGCCGGACACAGGATCGCGCCGCCGCCGATCCGCGCCCCCCGCCGGATCGTCGGGCCCTTCACCTTCCTCAAGCGCTTCTCCGTACGGCCCATCCAGTTGTCGTTCGTCGTGACGACGCAGGGCGCAATGAAGACGTGCTCCTCGAGCGTCGAGTACGCGGTGATGTACGCGTCGGCCTGGATCTTCGTCATCGCCCCGACGGACGTGTCGTTCTCGACGTAGGAGCCGCGGCCGACCACGACGTCGTCGCCGATCTCGACCCGCTCGCGAATGCAGGACTGGTCGCCGAGGATGACGCGGGCGCCGATCGTCGAGCCGGCGAAGACGATCGCGCCCGTGGAGACGATCGTGCCGTCGCCGATCGTCGTCGGCGCCAGCGGCTCGCGCTTCGCGGTCGAGCGCGGGGACAGGGTCGGTTGCTTGCCGACGACGGCCCCCTCGAGCACCTTGACGCCAGCGCCGAGCACGGTGCCCTCGTAGACGATCGCGCTCACGTGGATCTCAGCCACGGAGCGATTCCGTCAGGCGGTCCAGCGCGCGCACGACCATCGCTCCGTCTTCGGCGACGACGCGCCGGTCGCCTTCGCCGGCGATCAGGTCGAGAAAGGCGCGGCACTCGAGCCGCAGCGGCTCGGCCGTGTCGATCTTGGGGATGTGGATGTCCCCCGTGCGCGTCTGCCACTCGCCGTAGGCCTCCGACTGCTTCCAGGGCCCCTTCTCGTAGACGGTGACCTTCCGTTCGAGCTCCATGTCGTCGAAGACGACCATCTTCTCCCGGCCGACCACTGTCATCTTCCGCATCTTGTGCGGATCGAGCCAGGAGAGGTGCATGTGGGCGATCTTCCCGGACGGGAAGCGCAGGTAGCAGAAGACGACGTCCTCGACCCCGCCCGTGAGGAAGTCGCGGCCGTGGGCGACCGCCTCGACCGGGTCCTCGCCGATCAGCCAGAGGATCACCGAGAGGTCGTGGACTCCCAGCGACCAGAGGGCGTTCTCGTTCGTTCGCACGATCCCGAGGTTCTGCCGGTTCGTGTAGACGCAAAGGACCTCGCCGAGCTCGCCCGCGTCGACGAGCTCCTTCAGCTTCCGCACGCCCGGGTGGTAGAGGAGGAGGTGCCCCGGCATCAGGACGAGGTCGCGCTCCGCTGCGATGCGGACGAGCTCGTCCATCTCGGCGCCCTTCATCGCGGGCGGCTTCTCCACGAGCACGTGCTTGCCGGCCTCGAGCGCCTGCTTTGCGAGCTCGTAGTGGGTCGGGACGGGCGTTGCGATCACGACGGCGTCGAGCTCGGGATCGGCGAGCATCTCGGCGTAGTCGCCCGTCGCCCTGGCGGCCGGATAGCGCGCGGCGAACGCCGAGCGCTGGTCTTCGTCCAGGTCGCAGAGCCAGGCGAGGTCGGCCAGGTTGTCGAAGTTCCGAGCGAGGTTCGGGCCCCAGTAGCCGAGCCCCGCCAGGCCGACCTTCGTCACAGCTTCCAGACCTTGTCGCTCGTGCGGCCTTTCTCGCCGGTCGCGTTGCGGAAGTCCACGATCACAGGCCCTGAGTCGACGAGCGCCTCGTAGTCGATCCCGGAGTGGTCGGTGACGATTGCGATGCAGTCGTACCCCTCCGGCGCGAGCGGGACCGACGTCAGCTCGAATTCCTCGAGCTCCGGCACGTGCTCGTCGTGGTAGGAGACGTTCGCGCCGCCCGTCTGGAGCAGCTCGATCAGCTTCAGCGCCGGGCTCTCGCGCATGTCGCCGATGTTCGCCTTGTAGGCAACGCCGAGCACCAGCACCTGGGAGCCCTTCAGCGAGTGCTGCTTGCCGTGGTTCAGCGCCTGCGAGATCAGCGAGCGGCAGTAGTACGGCATGTTCTCGTTGACCTTGCCGGCGAGCTCGATGAACTCGGTGTAGAAGTCGTACTCGCGCGCCTTCCAGGTGAGGTAGAAGGGATCGATCGGGATGCAGTGGCCGCCGAGGCCCGGCCCCGGCTTGAAGCTCATGAAGCCGAACGGCTTCGTTGCGGCCGCGTCGACGACCTCCCAGAAGTCGATCTTCATCCGCTCGCAGAGCTGGGCCAGCTCGTTTACGAGCGCGATGTTCACCGAGCGGAAGATGTTCTCGAGCAGCTTCGTCAGCTCGGCGGACTCGGGCGAGGTAACCCGATGGACCGTGTCCACGGCCGAGCCGTACAGCTGCGCGGCGCGCTCGGTGCAGGCTTCGGTGACGCCGCCGACCACCTTGGGCACGTTCTTCGTCGTCCAGTCGGAGCGGCCGGGGTCGACGCGCTCGGGCGAGAACGCCAGGTGGAAGTCCTCGCCGACCTTCAGGCCGGACGCCTCCAGGCGCGGGAGGATCTCCTCCCGGGTCGTACCGGGGTAGGTCGTCGACTCGAGCACGACGAGGTGTCCCGTCCGAAGTCGCTTGGCGATCTCCTCCGTCGCCGCCTTGACGATCGAGAGGTCCGGCTCGCGCTGCTTCGAGAGCGGCGTCGGCAGCGCGATCAGGATCGCATCGGCCTCCCGGAGCTCGTCGTAGTCGGTCGTCGCACGCAGGCCGTGAGCGTCCACGAGCCGCTTGAGCGCCTCGGAGGGCACGTCCTCGATGTAGCTCTCGCCTCGGTTCAGCATCGCGACCCGTTCCGCGTCGCGGTCGACCAGCAGCACGCTGCGGCCGGCCTCGGCGAGCACCTGGGCGAGCGGGACGCCGACGTAGCCGGCCCCGACGATGGCGACGTCGGTCATCGGCGCGGAATCGTACAGAGGCGACCAGTGGCCACCGCTACAATCCCTCGCCGCGGGCCGTTAGCTCAGTTGGTAGAGCAGGGGACTCTTAATCCCAAGGTCGAAGGTTCGAATCCTTCACGGCCCACTTTTTTCTGCGCAAGAACACGGGCAAAGCCCGCGTTCGCGCCAAGACCCCTGAAGGGGCCGCCCGCGGCCCAAGAACTTTTGCACAAGGGGATGGGCAGAGCCCGCGTTCGCGCCAAGACCCCTGAAGGGGCCGCCCGCGGCCCAAGAACTTTGCGCAAGAACACGGGCAGAGCCCGCGTTCGCGCTAAGACCCTGAAAGCGCCGCCCGCGGCCAAGAATTCTTGCGTAACAGGCAGCCGCGAGTGGGCCTCATGTCCGGTGCGGCGTTGTACCTTTTCGTCCATGCCGACCGGCCCGATCGCTCCGGACGAGCTGGCCTCGATCCTGCGCAGCGTCGAGGACGGGATCACCGCGCAGGGACCGGA
>JAWVCV010000211.1:0-6514 GCA_033858115.1 Gaiellaceae bacterium | reverse complement strand
TCGTACGCGCGCCGGTTCGGCGAGGACGAGGAGCTCTGGGGGATCACCGCACTCCTCCACGACTTCGACTACGAGATCCACCCCACGCTCGACAAGCATCCGCAGGACGGAGCGCCGATCCTCCGAGCGGAGGGCTATCCGGAAGAGGTGATCGAGGCGGTCCTCTCGCACGCCGAGCATCTCGCGATCCCGCGCGACACGCCGCTGAAGAAGACGCTCTTCGCGTGCGACGAGATCTCCGGCTTCGTGCACGCGTGCGGGCTCGTCCGGCCGGCCGGGCTCGAGGGCCTCGAGCCCAGGTCGGTGAAGAAGAAGCTCAAGCAGCCGTCCTTCGCGGCAGGTGTGCACCGCGACGAGGTGTACGAGGGCGCCGAGCTGCTCGGAGTCGAGCTGGACGAGCACATCGCGAACGTCGTCGCTGCCCTGCAGCCGATCTCCAAGGAGCTCGGCCTGCGGACCGCAGCCGACGCGGCCTAGCTCGCCACGACGGCGACGAGCCGGTCGAGATCCTCCTCGTTCGTCCACCAGCCGCAGGAGGCCCGGACGAGCCCCGTCTTCGGGATCTCCCGGACCACCACCGTCTCCTCCGCGAGCCGGGAGACCAGGGCGGACGGGTCGTCGCTGCGAAAGGCCACGAGAGTCGCCCCGCCCGGCACCACCTCGACATGTGGCGCCAGGAGCTCCCGACAGCGGGCGGTCATCTCGGCGGCTCGATCGAACCGCCAGTGCGGCGCGAGCCGCACGGCGATTCCAAAGCCCGACAGGATCGCTTTGGAGATCCAGCCCGAGTCGAACCGAGCCGCCCCTGGGGCCGGCTCGAACTCGCCCGTCTCCTCGTACGTGCGCTGTGCGAAGTAGCTCGGCCGCGCGACCCGCAGGCGCTCCGGGTCGGCGACGACGAGCGCGCCTGTCGAGTCAGGCCCGCAGAGCCATTTCTGCCCCGAGATCGTGAGGAAGTCGAACCCGGCAGCGGAGACGGGGATCGCACCGACGGACTGGGCCCCGTCGACGAGCACCGGCACTCCGGACTGCTCCCGCAACTCCCGCACGGGCAGCACGTGCCCGGTCGTCCACAGCACCTGCGAGAGCGCGAGCAGGCGGGTCCGGGGCGTCACGGCGGCGAGAATCGCCTCAGGCTGCGGCTCCACGACAACCACCCGCGCACCGCTCGCGTGCACGGGGCCGAGCAGCCCGAAGTGCTCGTCGGTCGTCGTCACGATCTCGTCGTCCGGGCCCAGGTCGAGCCCCGCGAGGACGATGTTGCAGCCGTCCGTGGTTGAGCCGGTCAGCGCTACCTGTTCTGGTTCGGCGTCGACCAGCCCGCCGAGCAAGCCGCGTAGATCAGCCCGTAGCGCCAGCGTCTCCTCGAAGTACTCCCGCCCCGCCCGGCCCTTGGCGAGGTCCCACTTCAGCTTCAGGTGGATTGCCTCAAGGGTGGCAGAGGCAAGCGGGCCGAAGGTGCCCGCGTTCAGGTACGCGAACTGCTCGAAGACCGGAAAGAGCTCGCGCCTCTCCTCCGGCGTCATCCGATCGTCACCTCCACAGGCGCGTGGTCCGAAAGCACGACGCCATTGTGGCTGCGGCGTTCGAGCGGCCAGACGGCAAGCGGTGACGCGGCCACGCCCCGGACGAGGACATGGTCGATCCCGGGACCGAGCGCCGACCAGCCGGGAAGCTCGCGCAGGTGCTCTGCGCCCAGGTTGAAGTCTCCCGCCAGCACGCAGGGGAGCCCCTGAGAAAGCTCCGTCACAAACGCCTCGGCTCGGACGATCTCCGCCGCAGGCACCTCCGGGTGGCGGAAGTCGTTGGTCGCATGGAGGTTGCCGATCACGAGGTCGGCAAGGCGGACCGCGTGGCACCACCGCGGCTCGCTGCGGCGCTCGTCGATGCGGACAGCCCGGTGCTCCAGCGGCTCGAGCCCCGGCGCGAGCAGGAGCGCATTCGCCTGGCCTGCGAGAGCGGAGCGGAAGAAGCCGTTGTGGAGCCGGGTGATCGCGCCGCCGAGGCGCGCGCCCAGCAGCGCCCGCCTCGTGACCGCGTGCCGCGCGCTCATCCCGCTCCAGCGCGGCAGTTGCGCGAGCGCCCACAAGGGCACCTCCTGGAGGCACACGACGTCCGGCCGGTCCGCCGACACGAGCCGAACCATCTCCTCGAGATGGCTGCGCCTGCCCGGCGGCAGGGTGTTGCCGTGAAAGAGGTTCCAGCTCCGCGCCAGCATGGGCGGTAGCGTACGAGCGTTGCGCGTCGTCATCGCAGACCCACCCGCGTTCACGCCGTCGTACGACCACGAGCTGGCGGCTGGTCTGGCCCGCACGGGGGCCGACGTCGAGCTCGTCACGTCGCGTTTTCGCTTCGGTGAGGTACCCGTGCCTGCCGGGTACGGGCGTCGTGAGCTCTTCTACCCGCTCTCCTCGCGCCTGTTCGCCCGCTCGCGGCTCCGGCTGCCGCTGAAGGCGGCGGAACATCCTTTCGGGCTCGCTCGGCTCGCAGCGACCCGGGCGGACGTCCTGCACATGCAGTGGCTGGCCCTGCCCGAGCTCGAGGTGAGGTTGCTCCGACACCGAGCCCCGCTCGTGCTCACGGCGCACGACCTGCTGCCGCGCCGGACCGCCCACCGCACGGCGCTCTGGCGCCGCCTGTTCGACCGGTTCGAGCGCATCGTCGTCCACTCGGAGCGCGGCCACGAGGCACTGCTCGGCTTCGGCGTCCCCGCAGAGAAGCTGCGCGTGATCCCCCACCCGGTCACCCTCAGCGATCCGCCGCGCGACGACGACGGTCGGACCGTGCTCGCACTCGGGCTCGTGCGTCCCTACAAGCAGCTCGAGCACGCGCGTGAGGCCGTCGCGCAGGTCGACGGAGCGCAGCTCCGCGTCGCCGGGGACGCGACTGCCTTTCTTCCCGAGACGGAGATCGAGCGGGCGCTCGCCGAGTCGACCGTGGCCGTCTTCCCCTATCGTGCGGAGCTCGACCAGAGCGGTGCCCTGCTGCGTGCGCTCGGCGCGGGCATGCCCGCGGTCGTCTACGACGTGGGTGGGCTGGCCGAGCCGGTGCGCGCGTTCGGCGCGGGGCGAGTCGTGCCCGCGGATGACGTGACGGGGATGGCTGCGGCGATCCGCGAGCTCCTCGACGACGATGCCGCGCTCGCGGAGGCTCGGGCCGGCGCCCGGCGCGCCCGCGAGGAATTGACGTGGGACGCAGCCGCAGCAGCGCACCTCGCCCTCTATCGCGAGCTCGTATGAGGCTGCGGCGCGCCCGTCTCGGCGAGCTCATCCGCAGGCAGCTCGAGCTCTTCGCCGAGGACGAGGCTGACCTTCTCCGCGAAGCCGAGGAGGCCGAGCGCCGCTACGACGAGACAGATCGCGATGCAGCCGAGGAGGCCTACGGCGACTACCAGCTCGTGCTCGAGGCGGTCGCCGAGCAACTGTGCGAGCTCCGCGACACATATGCCGCCACATTGGACGAGGACGCCGCCGACGCTTACGCGCAGGCGTTCGTCCGCGCGGCGCGAAAGCGCTTCCCGAGAGCCGCGGCGAGTCTCAGGGAGTGACCATGCGCATCGAGGACTACGGGCTGATCGGCGACCTCCAGACGGCCGCTCTCGTCGGCAGCAACGGCTCGATCGACTGGCTCTGCTTCCCCCGCTTCGATTCCGGAGCGTGCTTCGCGGCGCTGCTCGGCAACGAGTGGGACGGCCGCTGGCTGCTCGCACCGGACTGCAAGATCGAGCGCACCGAGCGCCGCTACCGGGAGCGCACGCTCGTGCACGAGCTCGATTTCCACTGCGAGACCGGCGTCGCCCGCGTGATCGACTTCATGCCGCCGCGCGGGAGTGAGCCCGACGTCGTCCGGATCGTGGAGTGCCTGGAGGGTTCGGTGCCGCTGCGGATGGAGCTCGTGATCCGGTTCGAGTACGGGTCGATCGTCCCCTGGGTGCGGCGCCTCGACGACGGCACGCGCGTCGCCGTGGCAGGCCCCAATGCGCTCGCCCTGCGGACGACCGCGACGACACGCGGCGTCAACCTGCGCACCGTCTCCGAGTTCACGCTCGACGCGGGTGAACGAACGTCGTTCGTGCTCTCGTGGTACCCGTCCCATCGCGAGCCGCCGCCCGCGATCGACTGCGAGGAGGCGCTCGAGGACACCTGCGCGTTCTGGCGCGAGTGGCTGGGCAACTCCACCTATCACGGCCGCTGGGAGGACGCGGTGCTGCGCTCGCTGATGGTCCTGAAGGCGCTCACGTACGACCCGACGGGCGGCATCGTCGCGGCGCCGACGACGTCGCTCCCCGAGCAGATCGGCGGCGTGCGCAACTGGGACTACCGCTACTGCTGGCTCCGTGATGCGACCTTCGCCCTCGACGCGTTGCTCGAGAGCGGCTTCAAGGAAGAGGCCCAGGCTTGGCGGAGCTGGCTCCTGCGAGCAATCGCCGGCGATCCGGACGACCTCCAGATCATGTACGGCCCGGCCGGCGAGCGTCGGTTGCCCGAGTACGAGCTGCCCTGGCTCGCCGGGTTCGAGAACTCGCGCCCGGTCCGAGTCGGCAACAGCGCCAGCACGCAGTTTCAGCTCGACGTCTACGGCGAGGTGATGGACGTGCTGCACCAGGCGCGCAGGCAGCACATTGCGCCGGACGACCAGTCGTGGGCGATCCAGCGGGTGCTGCTCGCCGACCTCGAGCTCCGCTGGCGGGAGCCCGACGAAGGGATCTGGGAGGTCCGCGGACCGCGGCGGCATTTCACCCACTCGAAAGTGATGGCCTGGGTGGCGATGGATCGCGGCGTCAAGGCGGTCGAGCAGTTCGGCCGGGCGGGTGCCGTCGACCGCTGGCGGCAGGTGCGCGACGAGATCCACGCCGAGGTCCTCGCGCAGGGCTTCGACGAGGAGCTCGGCTCGTTCGTGCAGTCCTACGGCTCGAAGCGGGTCGATGCCAGCCTGCTGACGATTCCCCTCTTCGGCTTCCTCCCGCCCGACGACCCACGCGTGCGGGGGACGCTCGAGGCCGTGCGTCGCGAGCTGCTCGTGGACGGCTTCGTCCAGCGCTACCGGCACGACCCGGACGTCGAGAGCGTCGACGGCCTGCCGCCGGGAGAGGGGGCGTTCTTCCTCTGCTCGTTCTGGTTCGTCGACAACCTCGTCCTGCTGGGAGAGCTCGAGGAGGCGCGCGAGATGTTCGACCGGCTGCTGTCGCTGCGCAACGACCTGGGGCTGCTCTCGGAGGAGTACGACCCGAAGCTGCAGCGCCTGGTCGGCAACTTCCCCCAGGCCTTCTCGCACATCGGCCTGATCAACACGGCGCAGCTGCTCGAGAAGGCGCTCGCGGAAGCCTAGGTCTCGTCGCCGTCCTCGAGCGAGACGGCGGCGTTCACGAGCGCCAGGTGCACGAGCCCCTGCGGGAAGTTGCCCAGGTGCTCGCCCGAGTCGGGGTCGATCATCTCGGCGTAGAGCCCGACGTCGTTGGCGAGCGCGACGAGCTCCCCCATCAGCTCGTTGCCCTCGTCGCGGCGCCCGGCGCGCCCGAGCGCGTCGACGAGCCAGAAGGAGCACGCGAGGAACGCCCCTTCCTGGGCGCCGAGCTCGCGCGTTCGGTACAGGAGCGGGCCGCCGGCGCCGAGCTCGCGGCGGATCGCCTCGGCCGTCGAGAGGAACCGCGGGTCCGCTGCGCGTGAATAGGCGCAGAGCGGCAGCGAGAGGAGCGAGGCGTCGAGCTCCTCGCCGAGCTCCGGCGCCCGCACGTAGGCCTGGCGCGCCTCACTCCAGCCCTCGGCCTCGATCCACTCGCGGATCGCATCGGCCTCTCGCCGCCACCGGGCGGCTTCTCCGGGGAGCGCTCCCTCTTCGCCGAGAGTCGCGGCACGGTCGAGCGCAGTCCAGCACATCGCCTTCGACTGCACGAAGTTGTGGCGCTCGCCGCGCACCTCCCAGATGCCCGCATCGGGCTCGCGCCACGCGTTCGCGACGAAGTCGGCCAGCCGCGCGAGCTCCCGTCCCGCCTCGGGCCCGAGCGAGACGACCTCGCCGCGCAGCCGCGCGGCGCTCTCGAGCACGTGTCCGTAGACGTCGAGCTGAAGCTGGCCGGAAGCCGCGTTGCCGACGCGGACGGGACGCGAGCCTCGGTAGCCGGGCAGGTCGAGCTCCTGCTCGCCTCCGACGACGCTTCCGTCGATCCGGTAGAGCGGCTTCACCTCCGGGGAGCTGCGGAGCAGCGCGTCCAGCTCCCACTCGAAGAACGCCTGCGCCTCATCCCGGTAGCCCAGGAGCAGGAGCGCGCGCATGGTGTAGATGCCGTCGCGCAGCCAGCTGTAGCGGTAGTCCCAGTTGCGGGCGCCGCCGATCCGCTCGGGCAGCGACGTAGTCGGCGCCGCGAGGATCGCCCCGGTGGGCGAGTAGGCGAGCAGCTTCAGGGCGAGCGCGCTTCTGAGCACCTGGTCGCGCCACCGGCCCGAGTATTCCGCGCGCGCTGCCCAATCCAGCCAGCGCGCCGACGTGCGCTCCAGTCGGCGCTCTGCGTCCTCGC
>JAWVCV010000210.1:0-5708 GCA_033858115.1 Gaiellaceae bacterium | reverse complement strand
CGCGCCTATCCTCCCAAAAGTGCGCTTCGCCGTCGCAATCGCCGCCGCCCTCGCGCTCGCCCTACCAGCGGCGGCAGCGCCGCCCGGCGCAGGTCTCCTCGTCCCCGGGCGCAGTCTCGGCGGGATCGAGCTCGGGGCGGCGAAAGCGGACGTCGAGCAGCGCTGGGGACGCGCCTACGGCGTCTGCCGGGGCTGCTCGAACGAGACGTGGTACTTCAACTACTACGCCTTCCAGCCGCGGGGAGCGGGAGTCGAGTTTCGCCGCGGCCGCGTGGTCTCCGTGTTCACGCTTTACCAGCCCGGCGGCTGGCGCACCTCGCGGGGCCTCGTGCTCGGCGACTCGGCAACCCGGGTGACCACGATGTACGGCGCCCTCGTCCGCCAGGACTGCGGTCGCTACGCGGCCCTGGTGCTGCCGGGCCGGAGCGCCCGCACGGTGTTCTACGTCCTAGACGATCGGCTCTGGGCTTTCGGGCTCGCCCGGCCCGGCCTGCCGCTCTGCCGCTGAGAGCCGCACGACGAGCGGGATCGCGAGGAGGACGGGCACGCCGAGGATCGGCCAGAGCGCCTGATAGCCGCGCGTCTCGTCCAGGTAGGGCGAGAGGAGGTCGATAGCCGCGCCGGCGAGCAGGGGCCCCGTCAGCAGCCCGATTCCCTTCGTCGTCGTCGCAAGGCCCGCGATCGCGCCGCGGTCGGCAGGCGGCATCAGCTTGAAGAGGAGTCCCCACGCGAGCGTCATGACGATGCCCGCCGCGATCGCGACGGTGAAGATCACCGGCAGATACCAGGCGTGCCACTCGTTGCCGAAGCCGCCGAACAGGAGACCCAACCCGTAGACCACGGACGCAACCGAGATGACGCGGCTGAGACCGAAATGGTCGCCCAGAAAGCCGGATCCCGCGGCGGCGACGATGTAGCCGCCGGCGACCGCGGCCAGCACGGCGGTCGTCGTGCCGAGCGGCTGACCGAGCCCCACCGTGAGATAGAGCACGACGAAGGTGCGCGCGCCGGCGAACGCCCCCTCCCACGCGGTGTTCGCGATCAGGAAGCGCCGCACCTCCGGATCGCGGTGGAAGACGCGCCAGCTATGGGAGAGGTATGCCCGCACGCCTTCGAAGACGCGGCCGTGGCCGCCGTCCTCGCGGACGAAGAGCACCGGCGCAGCGCACGCGGCGACGACGACGATCGCGGCGACGAGGAACGGAAACGCCTCCCAGACCCGGAAGAGCGCGCTGCCGCCGATCAGCGCCGTGCCAAGCGCGAGCCCGCGCATCAGGTGTTGGGCGCTCTGCGCGCGCCCGTAGAGCCGTTCCGGCAGGAGGTCCGGGTACAGGCCGCGATAGGGCGGCTCGTAGACGTAGTAGGCGAAGAAGAATGCGAAGACGAGCAGCGCCGTCGTCCACAGGCTCGGCATGAACGCCATCAGCGCGAGGCAGAAGCCGATCGGGCCGAGCGCCACGAGCATGAACGGCCGCCGGCGCCCGAGTGGGGTGTGGAACGTGTCGCTCCAGGGCCCGATCACGAGCGGGAGCGCAACTGCGAAGACCCCTTCGGCCGCGAGCACGAGCGCGATGAGCGTCGCCGAGCTCGTGTACTGACCGAGCAGCGGCGGCAGGTACGCCGCCGTCGTCGTCAGCGAGAAGGCAAGGCCGAACGCGCCGAGCCCGAGCGTCCAGACGGCGCGGGTGTAGCTCGGCTCAGACGGCCGCGGGGGTTGCGTTGCGCGCGAGCCCGCCGGAGACGAGCTCGACCACCGTCCGCTCCGCACGCGCCACCTCCTCGTCGCCGTCCGGCAGCTGCCCGAGCACCCAGCCCGTCAGCACCTCTTCCAGCCCTCCGTAGAAGAGCCAGCTCGCGAGCCGGGCGTCGAGCTCCGGCCGGAACGACCCGTCGCCCTGTCCGCGCTCGATCACGCGCTGGATCACCTGGAAGCCGGTGCGGATCTCGTCCACCTGCGTCTGCAGCTGCGGGCTGCGGGCCACCTCCCGCACCATCACGCGCACGACGTCGGGCCGGTCGCGCCAGGCGCGCAGGAGCACCTTCGCGATCGCTCCCAGCTGCGCGAGCGGAGGCTCGTCGGACGACTCGATCCGCCCGAACGCCTCGAGCAGCTCGGCCCAGTTCTCGCGGAAGATGGTCTGGAGCACCTCCTCCTTCGAGGCGAAGTAGTGGTAGAGCAGCCCGTGAGCGATCCCCGCCTCCTCCGCGATGTCGCCGACGCGGCAGGTGTGGTAGCCCTTCGTCGCGAAGACGCGGACCGCCGCATCGAGGATGACGCGGCGCTTGTCAGCGGCGCCTTCGGCCTTGGTTGAACGGTCAGTCAAGGCATTTCACTGTAGTGGTAGGTTCGGCGGGGGTGCAACCGCTCGCCGGGACGCTCGTGGTCGATTTGACCCGGTACCTGCCGGGTGCGTTCGCCTCGCGCGAGCTGCTGCGACTCGGAGCGCGAGTCGTCCGTCTGGAGCCGCCGGAGGGCGACTCGATGCGGAGCACGGCCGCAGCCTGGGAGGCAGCGCTGAACGCGGGCAAGGAGTCCGTGGCCGTCGACCTGAAGCAGGAACCCGAGCTCGCGCGAGCGCTCTGCGCGCGCGCCGACGTCGTGCTCGAAGGCTTCCGGCCCGGCGTCGCGGCACGTCTCGGGATCGGGCCAGGCGACGTGCCCGCGTCGGTCGTCTATTGCTCGATCACCGGCTTCGGCGACTCCGGCTCCCACGCCGGACGGGCGGGCCACGACCTCAACTACGCCGGCTGGGCGGGCATGCTCGAGGACACCGCCCCGGGCCTGCCGCCGCTGCAGCCCGCGGACCTCGCCGCCGGGGCGCTCGCAGCCGTGACGGAGGTGCTGGCGGCGCTGCTCGAGCGCCAGCGAACCGGCCGCGGCGCCCGGCTGACGATCTCGATGACCCACGGCTCGCACCAGCTCGTCGCACACCGCCTCGGCGGGGATCCGCTGCCTCGCTTTCTCACCGGCGGCCTCGCTTGCTACCGGATCTATGCAACCGCGGACGCGCGCCACCTGACGGTCGCCGCGCTCGAGCCGAAGTTCTTCGTTCGCCTCTGCGAGGTGATCGGCCGGCCGGAGCTGGCCGACCGCCAGTACGACCCGGAGGGGCAGGAGGATCTCGCAACCGAGTTGGCTGCCGTCTTTGCCGCGCGGCCGCTTGCGGAGTGGCTCGACCGCTTCGACGGCGAGGACGCCTGCGTCGGCCCTGTGGCCACGCTCGCCGAAGCCGCTGCCGAGTTCGGCGAGGCAAATGACCTGCCATCCGCTCCCGTCGGGCAGCATACGAGCGCGTGGCGGGTAGAGCTCGAGTCCTCCTGATCGCGGCGGCGCTGGCGCCGCTGCCGCTGCTTGCCGCCGTCGCCTGGAGCACCGCCGCCGAAGCCGCCCGCGCCGCCCTACCCAACCTCGTCGTCTCCGCCCGTGCAGGCGACCTCTTCGTCGGCGAGAACCGGATCACGGCCACGGCCGCCGAGGACAGCGAGCCCGACTGGTCGCCGGACCGCCGCTACGTCGCCTTCGTCCGGCAGCAACCGGGGGAGCGGCGGGCGAGCATCTGGCTCGTTCGCCGGGATGGTGGTGTCGCGCGCAGGCTGACCGGTGGCGACCGCGTCGTCGCGATGCCGGCCTGGCGGGGCGACGGACGACGGATCGCCTTTGCGGCCTCCCCGCTCTCGGGCGGCAGCTTCGACATCTGGTCGGTCGGCGTCGACGGCGGTTCAGCGACGCCGGTCGCGACCGGTGCGGCAGAGCAAGTCGCACCCGGGTTCACCGCTTCCGGCCGGATCACCTTCCTCGAGCTCCAACCCGGTCAGCCCTTCCCGGAGAAGACGAGCGATGCAGGTACGCCCCAGACCGGCCCCCGCGAGCTCCTGCCGGACTTCGACCAGCGAGCGCCGTTCCGGCTGACGGTCGCCGGCACGAAGCTCGGCTTCGCCTCGGCGACGGACAACATCGGCGAAGGCCCTGTGTGGGTCCGCGGCAGACGCGGGTCGGCGACCAGTCCGATGCGCGCACAGCAGCTCGTGCGGCTCTCGGACGGCAGAGTGCGCACCTACGACGGCGCCGGCAGGCTTCGCTACACCCCCTCGCCGACGCACACACACTGGCACCTGCTCGACTTCCAGCGCTACGAGCTGCGCACGCAGCAGGGCGAGCTCGTCGTCCGCGACCGCAAGAGCGGCTTCTGCCTCGCCGACCACTACGGCCTCGCCCGCCGCCGCGTCGCGCTCTTCACGGGCGCCCGCTTCTTCGGCAACTGCGCCGCGTCCAACCCGGGAGCTCTCTCGGTCGAGCAGGGCACCTCGGTCGGCTTCACCGACCTCTACCCGGCGCACTTCCACGGCCAGAACCTCGAGCTGCGCGGCGTGGCCGCAGGGGTCTACACGCTTGTCCATCGAGCAAACCCCGAGCAGCGGCTCGAGGAGATCGACTACGGAAACAACGCCGCCTCGCTGAGGATCCGCATCTCCTGGCGGGGTCGAGCACCGCACGTCCAGACGCTCCGCAGCTGCGAGGGGTCAGCGCGCTGTTAGCCCGAGCGCGGCGGGGAGCGCGCGCAGGTCGGGCAACCGGTCCGGTTCCTCCGGATAGCGGTCGTCCCGATCGAGGAGGAACGCCTTCATCCCGAGCGCCCGCGCGCCCTCGATGTCGTCCTCGTAGGAATCGCCGACCATTGCCGTCGCCTCCGCCTCGACGCCGAGGACGGCGAGCGCGTGCCGGAAGATCTCGGGATGCGGCTTGGTCAGCCCGAACGCGCGTGAGCCGATGGCGCAGTCGACGTCGAGCGCGTGGTGGGCCGCAAACGCCTCGAGGTCGCGGCTGCCGTTCGAGACGAGCCCGATCTTGACGCGATGCTCCCGCAGCTCGGCGAGCGCCGGCAGCGCGTCCTCGTACAGCGTGAAGCGCTCATGACCCTCCCACGCGCGCACGAGCTCTTCGGCGCAGGCGCGGGCGGTCTCTGCGGTTCCACCCATGCCCCGAACGATCTCCTCGGTGAACGCGACCCAGATCTCGTCGTCGTGCTGGAGCTCCGGGTGGCGCTGCAGCGAGGCGAGGGCGGCGAGCCGCGCGGGCTCGTAGAGTTCCGGGTCGAGCGCGAGGCCATGCCGCTCGCCGGCCCGCTCGTAACCCTCCGGCCCGAGCTCCGGGCCTGGCCTGGCCAGAGTGAAGTCCACGTCGAAGATCACCGCCCGAAGCATGGAGCGAGGATAGCCCGGGTATAAACCCCGGATGGAGTACGGCCTTCTCCTGCTTCGCCTTGTCGTCGGCCTCCTCTTCGCGGCCCACGGCTCGCAGAAGCTCTTCGGCTGGTTCGGCGGAGGCGGCCCGCAGGGAACGACCGCGTTCTTCGCCTCGCTCGGGTTCCGGATGCCGGCCGCGATGGCCATCCTGGCCGGTCTCTCGGAGCTCGGCGGCGGCCTCCTGCTGGCAAGCGGCTTCCTCACGCCGCTGGCGTCCTTGCTGCTCGCAACCGTGATGCTGAACGCCATCGCGACCGTCCTCTGGCCGAAGGGGCTGATCGGCGGCTACGAGTTCGAGTTGACCCTGCTCACCGTCGCGATCACGCTCGCGGCCACTGGCCCGGGCAGGGTCTCGATCGACCACGCGATCGGCTGGGACGACAACATCACGGGCATCGCGTGGGCCTCCCTGGTGCTCGCGGCCGCGATCGTCGTCTCGCTGCTGACGACGACGATCGGCCGCG
>JAWVCV010000209.1:0-4735 GCA_033858115.1 Gaiellaceae bacterium | reverse complement strand
TACCTCACCGGCGATCCGATCGTTCGCTGGGACGTCAGCTTCGCCTCCTGGCTCCATGAGCACTCGAACCCGGCGCTCGTCACCGCGTTCAAGCTGATCACGATCGCAGGCAACGCGGCCTTCCTGGCGCTGGTCGTCGTCGCCGTCGGTGTCGTGCTGCTCCGGCGCCGCGCGAGGAACGACGCCGTGCTTCTTGCCGCCGTGGCCCTCGGGATCGAGATCCTCAACGCCGGGCTGAAGCTGGCGTTCCACCGGCCGCGGCCGGAGCTGTCCTTCATCCACCTCGACACGTACTCGTTCCCGAGTGGCCACGCCGCCGGAGCGACTGCCATCTACGGCGTGCTCGTCTTCCTCGCCGCCAGGCACGCGTCCGTGGTGCGGCGGGTGGCGCTCGTCGCCGCAGCCGTGGTGCTGATCGCGCTGGTCGACTTCAGCCGGCTGTATCTCGGCGCGCACTACCTCTCAGATGTGCTGGCGGGCTCCGCGCTCGGCGCGTCCTGGCTCGCGCTCTGCCTGCTCGTGCAGCACGAGCTGCGCCGCTAGCGGCCGAGCAGCTCCTCCAGAGGCAGCGTGTTGAGCACGGCGCCGCGTGGGGCGCCACCGCGGCGGGCCGTCGCCACCGACAGCTCCATGTTGCCGAGCCCTCGCGTCGAGTGCGCGTCGGTGGAGCAGACGATCCTGACCCCTGCAGCGAGCGCCTCGCGGACGTGCTGACCGGAGAGGTCGAGCCGGTCGGGAAGGCCGTTGACCTCGAACGCGACGCCGGTCTCGAGCGCGACCTCGAACACCTGCTCCAGGTCGAGCGCGTTCTCGGGTCGGTGGTTGAGGATGCGGCCCTTCGGATGCGAGAGGCACGAGGCGGCCGGATGGCGCATCGCCTCGACGACTCGGTCGGTCAGCGCCTGGCGCCCCCAGCGCTGGCCGGCGTGCAGGCTGATCTGCACCCACTCGAGCTCTGCGAGCACGTCGTCGGGAAGGTCGAGCGAGCCGTCCGGGAGGATGTCGCACTCGCTTCCGCGCAGGATGCGGAACGGCGCCAATAGCTCGTTTGCGGCCGCGATCTCCTCCCCCTGGCGACGGAGGTCGTCGGCGTCGAGGCCGGGGACGACGCGGACGTTGCGGGTGTGGTCGCAGATCGCGACGTACTCGTAACCGAGCTCGCGTGCTGCGCGGCCCATCTCCTCGACGGTCGCCTTCCCGTCCGAGGCGGTGGAGTGCACGTGCAGGTCGCCGTGGACATGCGCGACCTCGAGCAGGTCGGGCGGTGGGTCTCCCGCCTCGAGCTCCCGGAGCTCCGGCGGGCGGAATGGGAGGCGCAGCCCCTCGTAGACGAGCTCCTCCGTGGGCGCGTCCGGCAGCTCGCCGAGCGACGCGACGTAGTCGGGTGAGCCTGTGGCCCGAATCCACTCGGTCCCGAAACGCTCGGGCGCCGCCGCGACGAACTCGATCGGGTATCCCTCGGCGGTGACGCCGACGACGCGCCCCTCGTCGCGCTCGAGCACCGCGACGATCTGCGGAAGCGCCTCGACGCCAGGCAACAGGCTGCTACTCGGAACGACGACGGCGAACGTTGTCGACAGGTCGCAGGCGCGTCGAGGGTCCCCGGCCGGTCGGCCGTGGAGCTGGGTCGCGATCTCGCCGACGAGCGCGCGCGCCCTGTTCAGCAGCATCCCTCGCCGCGGTCGGGCCGTTGCGAGCTCGGCCAGCCCCGACTCGATCCGCGCCGCTGTCTTCGGTCCGATCCCCGGCACGGTGGCCAGAATCCCCGCGGCCGCCGCTTCCCGTAGCTCCGGCAGCGTACGAATCCCGAGCGCGTGTCCGAGGTCGCGCATCCGCTTCGTCGAGAGCCCCAGCAGCCGCGCCACGCCGACGAGCTCCGGCAGGGTTTGCGCCTCGAGCTCGCGCAACTCGGCCAGCTCGCCCGTCTCCACGAGCTCCTGGAGGCGCTGCTCGATTCCGGGGCCGATCCCGGCGAGCTCGCGCACGCGCCCGCTCCGCACGAGCGCAGCGACGGCGACAGGCGTCGAGCGGATCAGCTCGGCAGCTCGCCGGTAGGCTCGGACCGTGTAGTAGCTCGACCCGTTGAGGTCGAGCAGTGCCGCAAAGGCCTCGAGTCGCTCGGCGAGGTTGGCGTTGTCCACGACTAGAGTCTTTCCCATGGCGCAGATCGTCGTCCCCTTCCGCGGCGAGGCCGCCAAGCAACGGCTCGACGCGCCGGACGAAGTGCGGGCAAAGCTCGCGCTGGCGATGCTCGGCGACGTGCTGACGGCAGCAGTCGCCACGGGCCGGACGCTGCTCGTCACGCGTGACGAGGCGGCCGGCGAGCTGGCGGTGGAGCTTGGGGCAGAGACGGTGGACGACCCCGGCGGGGGTCAGGGAGCCGCAGTCGCTGCCGCTCTCGAGCACGTCGGCAACGGGGTCCTGATCGTGGTGAACGCCGACGTCCCCTGCGTCGTCCCGCACGATCTGCACACACTGGCGGCGACGGCCGAGCTCGGCGCACTCGGACTCGTCGAGGCCGAAGACGGGACGACGAACGCCCTCGCGCTCCCGCGCGCATCGCTCTTCGCGCCGGTCTACGGGGCGGGCAGTGCGGCCCGGTTCCGCCAGCGTGCCGCAGCGGAGGGCGTGACCGCCGTATCGGCGGCGATCCCGAACCTCGCCGACGACGTCGACACGCTCGAGGACCTGCACCGGCTCGGCCTGCGTGCCGGCCCTCGAACCCAGGCGGCCCTCGGACAGCTCGTCGCCCGGTGAAGGTCGCGCTGCTCTCGGGAGGGGTCGGTGGCGGCCGCTTCGCCCGCGGCCTCGTCGCAGCGGTCGATCCTCGCGACGTCACCGTCATCGTGAACGTCGGCGACGACCTCGAGGTGCTCGGCCTCTCGGTCTCGCCGGACCTGGACAGCGTCCTCTATGCACTCGCCGGGCTCCACGACGAGGAGCGCGGCTGGGGCCGCGCCGGCGAGACCTGGGAGGCGCTGGCCACCGTCACGGCGCTGGGCGGCGAGGACTGGTTTCGCCTCGGGGACCGCGACCTCGGCCTGCACCTGGTGCGCACGGAGGCGCTCCGTTCCGGTCAGCCGCTCTCGGCGGTCACCGCCCGGCTCGCGCGCGCCTTCGGGATCGACGCAGCCATCCTCCCTTGCACCGACGACCGCCTGCGGACGTTGATCAACACGCCGGCGGGAATGTTCCCGCTCCAGGAGTGGTTCGTGGCGCGCGGCCACCGCGACGAGGTCGACGGCGTCCGGTTCGAGGGCGAGGCGCTGCCTGCGCCCGACGTGCTCGACGCCCTCGCCGAGGCGGATGCGATCGTGATCGCCCCCTCGAACCCTTACGTCAGCATCTGGCCGATCCTGGCCGTCAAGGAGATCCGCGCCGCGCTCGCCGGCCGCCGTGTTCCGTCCATCGCGGTCAGCCCGCTCGTCGGCGGCCGCGCGGTCAAGGGCCCCGCAGACCGTATGCTCGCGCGGATGGCAGGCGGCACGACACCAGCGCACGTCGCCGGCTGCTACGAGGGACTGATCGACGCGCTCGTCGTCGACGAGTCCGACTCGGACGGCTCGCTTCCCGTGCGCAAGATCGTCACGCAGACGCTGATGAGCGACCTCGACTCAGCGCGCCGGCTCGCGGCGACCGTGCTGGAGGCGGCAGCGTGAGGGTCGCCGTCGTCGGCGGCACCGGGAGCTTCGGGCAGGCGGTGGCCAAGCGGCTCGTCGAGGCCGGGGTCGAGGTCGTGATCGGGTCGCGCGACGCCGAGCGGGCGCGCGAGGCCGCCGCGGCGCTCGGCGCCGAGGGTCAGAACAACGACGACGCCGTGCACCGTGTCGATCTCGTCCTCTTCGCCGTCAAAGCCGACGCGGCCGTCGAGACCGCACGCGAGCTTCGTCAGTCGATCGGGTCGACGCCGGTCCTCTCGGTCTGCGCGGAGCTCTCGTTCGGGCCCGGCGGCGTCAAGCCCACGGGCGAGGCGACCTCGATCGCGCAGCGGATCCAGGACGAGCTCGATGCGCCCGTCATCGCCGGACTCCACTCCCTCGCGGCGTCGAACCTCGCGGAGGCGCCGCCGGACGAGGATGCGCTCGTCTGTGGCGACGACGCCGAGGCGAAGAGCCTGGCGCTCGACCTCGCCGGACGGCTCGTCTCCGGCCGCGCGGTCGACTGCGGCCCGCTCGCGAGCGCGCGTGCCCTCGAGGGGATGACCGCGGTGATCGTCAACGTCAACAAGCGCTACAAGGCTCACGCGGGCCTGCGCGTCACCGGCTTGCCGTGACGGGCGAGGTCCGGGTCTTCCCGCTCGAGGGCATCCCGGAGGTCGAAGAGGGCGACGATCTCCCGGCGCTGCTGGCGGATGCCGCCGAGCGAGCGGGCGGGCTCGAGGACGCGGACGTGCTCGTCGTGGCGCAGAAGGTGGTCTCGAAGGCCGAGGGTCGGATCGTCCGCCTGGACGAGATCGAGCCTTCCGAGCGGGCGCGCGAGCTTGCGACCGACGAGCGTGGGCCGCGTCACACCGAGGCGATCCTGCAGGAGAGCGCCCGCGTCGTCCGCGTCCGACCGCCGCTGATCATCTCCGAGACGCGACACGGCTTCATCTGCGCTTCGGCCGGGGTGGACGCGTCGAACGCGAAGGGCGAGGGGACGCTGATCCTGCTCCCGCTCGACCCGGACGCCTCGGCCTCCGCAATCCGAGATTCACTGCGCGACCGGACCGGGCGCGACGTGGGTGTCATCGTCA
>JAWVCV010000208.1:0-3865 GCA_033858115.1 Gaiellaceae bacterium | reverse complement strand
TCTTCGACGGCCGCGGCCGATATCGGTACGCGTGGGGCGTGAATCTCGCCGCGGTGGCGGCGACGGTGCTCGGGGTCGGCATCTTCTACGCCGTCCCGCACGAGCTCGTGAAGGTCGCCTGGGGCGTCTCTGCGGCGGCGCTCATCTACCTGGCGCTGTCCAGCCTCCAGGCCCGACTCCTCGCCCGGGACTTCGGCCCGCGCGACCTGCCGAGCACGTCACTGGGTGAGGGGTAGGCAATGATCGTCCGCGACGCCGGAGCTGCCTGGCAGGTCGTCATGCAGACCGACCACGCAGACCTCGCGGCCGCGCTCGCGCGCGCGTGGCGCGAACAGGGGCCAAGGCACGAGTCGGTCGCCATCGCGGCGGGGCGGCACGACGACGGCTGGGCCGTGTGGGAGCGTGCCCCGCGTCGGGACGAGAGCGGCAAGCCGGTGAACTTCCTGGATGTCGACGTCCGCTCGCACCTCGCGTTCTACCGAGCCGGGATCGCCGCGATCACGGAGCACGACCCGTACGCCGGGTTGCTCGTGTCGATGCACGGGGCCGGGATCTACCGGCAGCGCTACGGGCTCGATCCCGGACTCTCGCTGACGCGCGCGCCGGAGGTGCAGGACGAGGTCGAGGCGTTCGTCGCCGAGCAGGAGGCGAAGTTCGGCGGCGACCCGGGCGAGCATCGGCAGGACTACGAGCTCCTCCAGCTGTTCGACCGGCTCTCGCTCTACTTCTGCATGCGCGACGTCGAAGCGGGCGAGCCCGCCGACCTGCAGGGGTATCGGCTCGAGCCGGTCGAGCCCTGGCACGTTCGGATCGCGCCGTACCCCTTCGGCGAGAGCCCGGCGCAGTTCTCACTGCTCCGGCGGCTGATCCCGAAAGCCGCGTCGAACGACGTCCGCGGAACCGCTCCCGAGCGTGTGGAAATTACGCTCGCGGAATCCGGTTGACTCGCGAGCCACGAAGGTTGTATACAAGCACCATTCAGCAGAACGGGGTTTGACCGGGCCTTACAACCACGACTGTGGCGTAGCCCTCTGTGTGCGAGGGCGGAAGGAGACGGCAGATGAGCGAAGTCGACGACCCTGGATTCGATGTCCATGAATTCGCCGAGCAACTCGGCTACACGGACGAGCTGGGCCGCCACGATTTTTCGGACCCGAACCTCGAGCGGGCGACGACGAAGTCGTCGCGCGGGCTGAGCCGGCGAGATCTCGTTGTCAAGGGCGGCCTCGGCGCCGCCGCTCTCACCGGGCTGGGCGGCGTTGCGGGTCGCGCTTCCGCGGCCCCCGAGGCGAGCGACAAGTTCACCGGCACGCTGCGCGTGATCACTCTCGGCGTCGAGTGGCCGCAGGGTGCCGAGCAGCAGGCGGAGAAGGACCTCGGCTTCAAGTTCAACGTGCAGCCGATGAGCACGAACGCGCAGGTCCAGAAGTCAATCACCGCGCCCGACAGCTTCGACCTGCTCGGCGGCTACAACTACCAGTTCTTCCAGATCTGGCCGACCGGCAACTTCCAGACCGTCGACCGGACGAAGGTCAAGGCGTGGAACAGCTTCTACCCCGTCTTCACCAAGGGGAAGGTGCAGCCGAGCCGGAAGGACTGCACGCCGGGCCAGGGCAACGCGCCCTACCGCGTCATGTACCTCGACCCGAACCGCAGCACCGGCCTGCCGCTGACGAAGGAAGGGCCGCGCAACAACAAGGCGATCGTGCAGTGGTGGAACGATGCGAGCAACTCGGCCTACGGCGGCAAGCCGGAGCCGAGGTCGATCGTCGGCCCGCCGGCCCATTTCAACATGGACTCGATGGGCTACAACGGCGACATCATCAAGAAGCAGCCCGGCCAGGTCTCGTGGGCCGAGCTCCTGAACGGCAAGCACAAGGGCCGCGTCGCCGTCCTGAACGACCCGGGTATCGCGATGGCCGACCTCGGAAACGCCGTCCAGGCGCTCGGGCTGATGAAGTTCAAGAACCTGGGCAACATGAGCCGCAGCGAGATGGATCGGCTGTTCAAGATCCTCTCCAAGTACAAGAAGAACGGTCACTTCCGCGCCTTCTGGTCGACCTTCAACGAGTCGGTGAACCTGATGGCCTCGAAGGAGGTCGTGATCGAGTCGATGTGGTCGCCCGCCGTGGCGCTCCTCGTCGCTCAGGGCGTCAACTGCCGCTACGCCTTCCCGAAGGAGGGCATGCGGGGCTGGTGCAGCGCCCAGGGGATCCCGAAGCACGTCACCGGCGACAAGCTGACGGCGGCGTACGACTACATCAACTGGATGTACGAGGGCTTCCTCGGCGCGCTGATCATGCGCCAGGGCTACTACGTCGCGAACGGGTCGACGCTGCCGAAGTGGCTGCGGTCGGGCCGGGCGAAGTCGACCGCGAAGCCTGCGTTCACGCCGGAGGAGTACGACTTCTGGTACAACGGCAAGCCCGCTCCGCGCGACCTCCCGGGCATCACGGGACGCGTCGGCGACATCAAGAAGGGCCAGGTGCGCGACGGAGGCTCGTTCCTCAAGCGCTCCTGCAAGTACACCGCCTGGAACTCGTTCTACACGGAGAACGTGTACCAGGTGAAGAAGTTCAACGAGTTCCTCAGCGCCTAGGACATGGCGGAGGAAAGCGTCGGACACGCATCGGAGGGGGCGGCGGGTGCCGCCCCCTCCTCCTCGAACGAGACCGGGTTCGATCTGAAGGGCGTCTCGAAGGTGTTCCCCGGCGGGACTCTCGCCGTGGACGACTTCAACCTGCACATCGACCACGGGGAGTACGTCGTCCTGCTCGGCCCGTCGGGCTGCGGCAAGACGACGACGCTCCGCATGATCGGGGGCCACGACTTTCCGACGAGCGGCGACATCCTGCTCGACGGCCAGTCGCTCGTCTCGCTGCCGCCGCACAAGCGGCCCACGACGACCGTCTTCCAGCACTTCGCGCTCTTTCCGCACCGAACGGTGCTTCAGAACGTCGAGTTCGGGCTGAAGATGCACGGCATGCACAAGGCGGAGCGACGCCAGCGCGCGCTGGAGGCGCTCAACATGGTGGGCCTCGAGGAGTTCGGCGAGCGCAGGCCGCGCCAGCTCTCCGGTGGGCAGCAGCAGCGTGTCGCGCTGGCGCGGGTGCTGGTCACGAAGCCGAAAGCGCTGCTGCTGGACGAGCCCCTCGGGGACCTCGACCGGCTCCTGCAATTGCGGATGCGCGTCGAGCTGCGCAACCTCCAGCGCCAGCTCGGGCTCACGTTCATCCACGTGACGCACAACCAGGAAGAAGCGCTTTCGATGGCCGACCGGATCGTCGTCATGAACGACGCGCGCATCCAGCAGGTGGCCGACCCGCTGACGATAGCGACGCGGCCGGAGACCGAGCTCGTCGCCCGCTTCATGGGCGACAACAACATTATCCACGGCACGGTTGCGAGCCGCGACGGCGATCGTCTCGTGCTCGAGAACGGAGGCGTCCGGGCGAGCGTGGTCGCGCCGGGAAACGACCGTGCGGTGGGCGAGAAGGCCGTCGTCGCCGTGCGGGCGGCGGCCGTGGAGCTCGGCGCCGGCGGCACGGCGGGTGGTATCAACTCCGCGGATTGCGAGATCGTCTTCGTCGAGTTCCTCGGCGACCTGATCAAGCTCCATCTGACCGCCGAGGGCGATCGCATGCTGGCGAAGCTGCCGGGCGAGGAGTACGGCGCTCTCCGCGGCCGCGAGGGCGACCGCGTCACGATCACCTGGAAGGAGGAGGATGTCCAGCTCCTCCGGTGACGGCCGCCCGAAACTCGACATCGGGGGGATCGAGCAGGCCGAGGAGATCCTCGAACAGCGGCCGCCGAAGGCCGAGGCGGCGCAGGGGGAGGCGGCGAGAAAGCAGTCGGGCAGACGCGG
>JAWVCV010000207.1:0-3707 GCA_033858115.1 Gaiellaceae bacterium | reverse complement strand
GACGGTGCCGAGCGCATAGCGCTTTGAAAGCCCTTCGATCTCGACCGCGGACTCCATCAGACGACGTCGGCGAACCGCCCCTCGACGCGACGAAAATAGAGCAGCCCCACGACCACGAGCACCACCCCCGTGACTACCGAAAGCAGGTCCTCGTGAGGCGGTGCCGGAGCTTGGACCACTGCCCAGCGCCACCAGTCGACCAGCCCGCATACGGGGTTGGCCGCAAGCAACCAGCGCCCCGTTCCGTGGACCAAGGAGCTCGCAAAGACGATCGGCGTCGCGAAGAACCACAGCTGCAACGCGAAAGGGAGCGTGTGCTTGACGTCCCGGTACTTGATGTTGACCGCGCAGAGCAGCGAGCCGACCCCGAGCGCGAGCAGGGCCGTAAAAAACAGGCAGAGCGGCAGGGTCATCAGCGCCAGGCCCGGCGCGACGCCCTCCACTGCCATCAGCACGGCCAGTGCGACGAGGGCGACGCCTAGGTCCAGGAGGCCCGGCACCACCGCCCCGAGCGGTGCCAGAAGGCGCGGGAACCAGACCCTCGTCAACAGCTCGCGGTCGTCGACGAGAGACGTGGCCGCCGCCTCCATGCCCGATGCGAAGTAGCCCCAGAGGGCAACTCCGGACAAGGCGAAAACGCCATACGGCAGCGTGTCCCCGGACAACCCCACCGTCCTGCCGAAGATGAAGTAGAAGACGAGTGTCGCCGCGAGCGGCTGCAGCAATGCCCACGCGATGCCAAAGAGAGTCTGCCGGTAGCGAAGCCGTATGTCGCGCAGCGCCAGCAACCACGCGAGGTCGCGGTAGGCCCAGAGCTCCGCGAAGTTCACACCCACTATTCCGCCGCGCCGCGGCGCGACCTCGTAAATCGGCCCGCTCACGCGGACAAGGGTAGACGGATGGCTACCTAGTAGTGGTGACCAGGCTGAATCTTGGCGGTGGTTCTGCGGGGCAGGCGCGCCGCGGCCGCGTAGCGCAGGGCCTGGAAACGCCGGCCGGAGCGCCAATGGGCCCGGGCCACCCACTCAAGGAGGGCCTCGGGCCGCACGTCCGGGTGCTTGGCGCGAAACGGGGGCAGCTCCGCGGCGGCGGCGGCGGTCTCGGTTGCGTGCATCCCCCCCTGATGGACGTACTGGGTGACCAGGACGGACTGACAGGCGGCGGCAGGCGCAGCGTCGGCGAGCCGGATCCACAGATCCCAGTCGGCCAAGTGCGGCATCGCCTCGTCGAAGCCGCCAAGCTGTCGAACGAGGGCCGTCTCGGCGAGCACGCTGGACGCGCTGCCGGGAACGGCATTGTGAAGACGCAGGAGGTCGCCGATCGCTTGCGGCTCGGAGACGGTCACAAGACGGCGCGTGCCGTGCTCGTAGACCATCGAAGTGGCGCACCAGCACCAGCGAGCTCCGAGCTCGTGGATTGCATCGAGTTGAGCCCGGAGCTTCCCCGGCTCCCACCCGTCGTCGTCGTCAAGAAATGCCACCCATCGGCCGCGGGCCGCGGCGAGGCCCGCATTACGCGCCGCCGCGGCGCCGGCTCGCGCCGGCAGCCTGATGACCCGGACGGCGGCGTCATTGTCTCGCTCGGTCACGGGCTTCGCCGGCTCCGGCGAAGCATCGTCGATGACGATCACCTCGACCTCGACGCCGCGCTGCGCCAGGGCCGAGCTGAGCGCGTGGCCCAGCTCGCGCGGCCGGGAGCGAGTCGGGATCAGGACTGAGACGAGCTCGCCTGCGGCCGCTCTTCGTTCGATTGGGACAGCTCTTCCTCCAGCCTCTCTCGACGGTTCCGCGTCCTCGCTGGCGGGCTCGTCGAAGGCGCCGGCACGCGCCAGTGCGGTACGGACGCGCTTGGCGAGGCGATACGGACGTGGTCCGAGCAGCGCGGCGATGGCGCGCGCCAACGAGGCGGGCTTTCGGAACTTGACCGCCTCCCGAAGATAGAGCCGAGCGGCGCGCCAGCGCCGACCCTCCTGGCGGAGGCGCAGGGCATACCAGCGCGCCATGAACGGCGCATCGAAGTCCGCGTCCGGATGCAACTGGCGCAGGTGACGTAACTCGCGTGGGACATTCGTCTCGTCGGCGAGGAGCATGCCGCCGGAATGCTCACGGTACTCGACCAGGAAACGTTCGCAGCGCGCACCGTTGCCGAACTTGACGAGGCGATGCCACATCTCCCAGTCGGCGAGGTACGAAATCTCCTCGTCGAAACCCCCGGTGCGGCGCAACAGGTCGGCGCTGACGATCACCGAGGACGGTCCGGCGATCGTGTTGGCCCGTTGCAGCTCGCGCGCCAGCAGTTCGGGCGGCGGCGGCAGGAATTCGAAATCCTCGAGGCGCTGCCCGTCCTGGTCGACGATGACCGTCGCGCCGTAGACGAAGTCGGCCCCAGCGGCGACGCCGCAGTCGACGGTCTCGCGCAATCGCGTCGGCAGCCAGCGATCGTCGTCGTCGAGGAAGGCGATCCAGTCGCCGCGTGCCTCTGCGATGCCGCGATTGCGCGCAGCTGAGACGCCGCGGCAGACCTCGTTGGTCAGGACTTTGACGCGAGGATCGTCGAGCGCAGCCAGAAAGTCTGGAGCCCCGTCACTCGAGGCGTCATCGACGACGATGACCTCCAGGGATATGCCCCGCTGGGCCAAGACGCTGCCCAGCGAGACCTCGAGCAGCTCCCGCCTGTTGCGGGTCGGGATGATGACGCTGACCACGGGGGCGGGGGCATTCACGCTCATAGATGGTATGGCTCGCCGGCGAGGATCTTGGCGGCGCGGTAGAGCTGCTCGAGCAGGACGACGCGCGCGAGCTGGTGGGCCATCGTCTGGGCCCCGAGCGAGATCGTCTCATTGGCGGCTTCGAGCGCCGCGCCGGGCAGCCCCGCGGGCCCCCCGAGCATCAGGCAGAGGTCGCGCGCCTCGAGCCGGCGCTCCTGCAGCCACATGCTCCAATCCATCGAGTCAAGCTCGGGCCCGCGTCGATCGAGGGCGACGAGGGTCGCTGCCGGGGGCAGGCGCTTGACCAGGGCGGCGTCGTCGGCGACCTCGACCACCTCGACCGGCTGATAGCGGCCGAGGAGCCTGCGGTAGTGGGCCTCGGCATCGGCGAAGGGCGCCTTGATCCTTCCCACGGCCAGGATTTGGGTCTTCAGGGTCTCTTGCCCTCCTCCCAGGCCTTGGCGGCGCCGATCCGCTGCACCGCGGTCGGATGGCTGCCGAACAGGAACTGCAGCGCCGAGGGCGGGCTCGGGTCGGCGACGTTGCGGACGGTGAGCTCGCGCTGGACCGCGATCAGCGCCTTCGGGTCGTTCGTCAGCTCCAGGGCGAAGGTATCGGCGCGCGCCTCGACGTCGCGCGAGAGCTGACTGCCGACGATGCCGATCACGAAGCTGGTCGCGCCCAGCATCAGGGCGATCGCCGGCAGGGCAGCCGGGGATCCGGGCTTGGCGCCGCCGCGCCGCGCCAGCGCCTCGCCCGCGCCGGCGACGAACAGCACGGCGAGGGGCGCCGAGAGCGCGACCCAGAGAAGCCCGCGCGGCACGTCACGGCCGTGGACATGGCCGAGCTCGTGGGCGACGATCGAGCGCAGCCTGGCCCGGTCCGCGGAATCGATCAGCGTGTCGTAGAGGACGACGCGCTTGGTCTGCCCGATGCCGTCGACGTAGGCGTTGAGCGCGGTCGAGCGCTTACTCGCGTCGACGCGGTAGACCTGCCCGAT
>JAWVCV010000206.1:0-9372 GCA_033858115.1 Gaiellaceae bacterium | reverse complement strand
AAGGGTTCGAGCAGATCGCCCTGCAGGCGTGCCACCCGCGGTTCTTCGCGAGCCACCGCTACATCGCCTACGGCAAGGCGGTCGGATTCACCGCCCGCGGTACCAACCAGCGGACGCCGCTCGAGGCGCTCGCCGGCTAGCCAGCTAGCTAGGAGGGATTGGCGAAATAACGGTTTGCACGAGCAAGCCGTGCTGTGCCATGATGCGCGCCTCGTGGCGGGGCGCAACTGGAGGACGATTCTCGGGTGGATCGGGCTCGCGTTCGTCGTCCTTGAGGTCGTATCAGCCTTCTTGATCGATGTTCCAGTCGCCGCAATCGTCTTCGCAGCACTTTTCCTCCTCGCGTGGTTCCTCTTGCGACGCAGAGGCATCGCGGGCGTACTCCTCGTCCTCGTCCTGTGCGCAATCGAGCTTCTCGGAATCCCGTTCTACGAGCGCGAGGACGCTGGCGACTGGATCGTCCAGGGCTTGGCGCTGGTTCTCAGTGTCTTGGGCGTCGTCGCTGCGATTGCCGCGCTGCGACAGCGGCCGAAACCGGCCACCGCTTAGGGCGCGAGCTACGCGGCGACCGGAACGGCTCGCGCTCGCACGAGCGCCAGGCTGAGGCGTCCGAGCATCGTCAAGTCGGCGTGAAGCCGGACTCGCTCGATGCCACGCACGCGGAGGAACGCCAAGCCGTACTGGTGCTTTAGCCGTCCGAATTCTCGCTCCACTGCGGTGCGTGCTTTGTAGACGCGCCATTTCGCCAATCCCTCCTAGGGGCGCAGCGGCAGGTAGCGAACGATGTCGCCCGCGGCGAGCTCGCCCTCTCCCTGCGGCACGAGCACGAGGGCATCGGCCGCAGCTGCACGGGCGATCATGTGGGACTCCTGCCCGCTTACGGGTTCGAGCATCGTTCCGTCAGCGCCGCGTGAGGTCCGCGCCCGGGCCAGCTCGTCCCGCTCGGCGCGACGGCGAAGGGGTGCGGCGAGCCGCGCCGACTCGTAGCGTGGGCCTGGGTCCCCGGCTCCCTGGAGCGCCAGGAGCGCCGGCCTGACGAACAGCTCGACCGCGACGAGGGCGGAGACGGGATTGCCGGGCAGGCCGAAGACGAGCGTGCGGCCGCGCGTCCCGAACGAGACCGGCTTGCCGGGGCGGACGGCGACCCCCCAGAACTCCTCCTCGACGCCGAGCTCGGCCGACAGCCGCCGCACGAGATCGTGAGGCCCCACCGAGACTCCGCCGGAGCTGACGAGCACGTCCGCCTGCAAGCCGCGCTCGAGTGCCTCTCGCTGCGCTGTCTCGTCGTCCGGAACCGGCCCGATCCGCACGACGACCGCGCCGGCGGACGCCACCGCAGCCGCGAGCATCGGTCCGTTGGACTCGTAGATCTGACCCGCGGCCAGCTCCTCGCCGGGCGCACGCAGCTCGGTGCCCGTGCTGAGGACGACGACACGCGGCCGGCGGACGCAGACCACCTCGGCGACTCCCGCTGCCGCGAGGGCGCCGACTTGCGCCGGACCGATCTGGGTGCCGGCGGCGAGCAGGGCAGCGCCGGCAAGGACGTCGCCGCCGACCGGGCGGATGTGCGCCCCGCTGGGTGTCGCCTCCGAGATCTCGACTTCGTTGTCCGATAAGACAACATTCTCGATCGGGACGACCGCGTCGGCACCCTCCGGCACGGCGCCGCCCGTCGAGATCTCCATCGCCTCGCCGGGACCCAGAGGGCGGTCGGCCGGAACGCCGGCCGCGATGCGGAAGACCACGGGCAGGCGCCCGGGAGTATCGGCCGTCCGGACGGCGAACCCGTCCATTGCCGAGCTCGGAAACGGCGGCAGATCGACGCTCGATCCCACGTCCTCGGCCAGGACGCGCCCGGCCGTCTCCGCCACCGGCACACGCTCGGCCTCGAGCGGTCGCGCTCGCGCGAGCACGCGGGCGAGCGCCGCTTCGATCGACAGCAACGGGGTCATCGGATGCATACGCTAACGCGGTGATCTCCGTGGTCGTCCCGGTGCACGACGAGGAGCGCAGTGTCGCGCTCCTCCACGACGAGCTCGCAGCGGCGCTCGAGCCGCTCGGGCAGCCGTGGGAGGTCGTCTTCGTCGACGACGGCTCGACCGACGGGACCTTCGCGGCCCTGACCCGCCTGCACGCCGCACACGACGAGATCCGCGTCGTCCGCCTGCGGCGGAACTTCGGCAAGGCTGCCGCCCTGCAGGCCGGGTTCGAGGAAGCGCAGGGCGAGGTCGTCGTCACCATCGACGGCGACCTCCAGGACGATCCGGCCGAGATTCCGCGGCTGCTCGCGAAGCTGGACGAGGGCTTCGATCTCGTCTCCGGCTGGAAGTCCCGGCGCCGCGATCCGCTCTCGCGGCGGATCCCGTCCCGCCTCTTCAACGCGGTCACCGGCCGGCTCTCCGGGCTGCGCCTGCACGACCTCAACTGCGGCCTCAAGGCCTACCGCGCAGAGGTCGTGCACGGGCTCCGCATCTACGGCGAGCTGCACCGCTTCATTCCCGTGCTCGCGCACTACCGTGGCTTCCGCGTCGCGGAGCTCCCCGTGAACCACCGGCCGCGGGAGCACGGGCGCTCGCGCTACGGAATGGAGCGCTACCTGCGCGGGTTCCTCGATCTGCTCACGGTGACGTTCATGGGCCGCTACCGGCACCGGCCGCTGCACCTGTTCGGCGGGATCGGGCTCGTTCTCGGCACGGCCGGGACGCTGCTGCTCGTCTACCTCACGATCCTCAAGTTGAGCGGCGAGGCGATCGGCCACCGGCCGCTCCTCACTCTCGGCGTACTGCTCGTCGTCGTCGGAGTGCAGCTGGTGTCGCTCGGCCTCGTCAGCGAGCTGATCGCGAGCCATCACGAGGAACGCACGGGCGGCGGGCGCGGCGCCGAGCTGCACGTGGACGAGATCCTGCGCTGAGCGCCACGGTCCTGTACTTCGGGACGTACGAGCGCGACTACCCGCGGAACGCGCAGGTGATCGCGTGCCTCCGCGGCGCCGGCGCCGAGGTCGTGGAGCGGCACGTGCCGGTGTGGGAGGGACGGGAGAACTGGTCGGCCGGCGCGCGCACCGCGGCCCGGCTGGTCTCTGCCGAGATGCGGCTTCTCGCCCGGCGGCCGGGGAGGACCTTCGACGCCGTAATCGTCGGCTATCCCGGCCACTTCGACCTCCCCGCGGCGCGGTGGGCAGCACGCGGAGCACGGCTGATCTTCAATCCGCTCGTCTCGCTGCACGAGACCCTCGTCGAGGACCGGCTCCGCTTCGCTGCGGCCACGCCCGCGGCCCTGGCCCTCAGACGCCTCGACCGCTTCGCGCTGCGGCGCGCGGACGTCGTGGTTGCGGACACCGAGCAGAACGCGCGCCACCTCGGGGAGCTCGGGCAGCTTCCGCGCAGCCGGCTGAATGTCTGCTTCGTCGGCGCAGAGGAGCGGCTCTTTCGACCAGGCTGGGAGCGGAGCGAGGACTTTCACGCCCTCTTCGTCGGCAAGCTGATCCCGCTGCACGGGCTGGAGACGATCCTGGCAGCCGCACGGCTCGCGCCCGAGATCCGCTTCCGGATCGTCGGCTCGGGCCAGCTCGAGGCGCTGCTCCGCGACCCGCCGCCGAACGTGGAGTGGACGGACTGGGTGGAGTACGACCTGCTTCCGCAGGAGCTCTATCGCGCCGGCTGCGCGCTCGGCGTCTTCGGCACGTCGGCGAAGGCCCGGCGCGTCATCCCCAACAAGGCCTTTCAGGCTCTCGCCTGCGGGACGCCGCTCGTCACCGCGGACACGGCGGCCGCTCGGGAGCTGCTCCGCGACGGCACGGACGCGTTGCTGGTGCCGCCGGGCGACCCGGCGGCGCTCGCTGCAGCAGTCCGGCGGCTCGCCGCAGACGCGGACCTCGCACGGAAGCTCGGCGCCGGCGGACTCGTGACCTATACGGAGCGCGCGAGCGAGCGCGTCCTCGGAGAGCAATGGCTCGAGCTCGTCTCGCGCTGACCCCCGGGCTCGCGGTCGTACTCGGAAGCGCCGCCTTCGCGGGCGGCTTCTCGACGCTGGCGATCCTGAGGCACCGCGCGTTCGACAGCGGCCGCTTCGACCTCGGCAACATGACTCAGGCAGTGTGGTCGACCGCACACGGCGACGTGCTCTCGGTCACCGACGTGCACGGGGAGCAGATCTCGCGGCTCGGCGCGCACTTCGACCCGATCCTGGCAGCGCTGGCGCCGTTGTGGTGGCTCTGGCCGAGCCCGGAGCTGCTGCTCGTCGTCCAGGCCGTTGCGATCGCGGCCGGGGCACTGCCGGTCTACTGGCTTGCGCGGAAGCACCTGCGCTCGGACCCCGCCGCTGCCGCGCTCGCAGTGGCATATCTCCTCTGCCCGGCGGCTCAGTGGCTGACCGTGACCGACTTCCATCCGGTCGCGCTTGCGTGCCCCTTGCTGCTCTACGCCTGGTGGTACCTCGACGAGGAGCGGCTGTGGGCCTTCGCGCTCTTCGCCGCCGCGGCGCTCGCGACGAAGGAGCACGTGGGGCTGGCGGTCGCGGCGATGGGCGTCTGGTACGCGGTGCGACACCGTTCCACGCGAGCCGGCGCGGTGATCGCCGTCGCGGCGGGAGCCGCCGCCCTCCTCGCCGTGCTCGTCGTCATCCCGCACTTCGCTCCCGCGGGCGATTCGGCCTTCGAGAGCCGCTACGAAGCTCCGTCGCTCGACGGCAGGGACGCCTCGTACCTGGCCTGGCTGCTGGCGCCGCTCGCGCTGCTGCCGCTCATGGCCCCCCTTGCAGCGCTCGGCGCGTTGCCAGAGCTGGCGTTGAACGTGCTTTCGAGCACCGTCACGCAGACGTCGATCAAGACGCACTACGCCGCGGTCGCGTTGCCCGCCCTCGTCGCGGCCGCCGTCTTCGGCGCCGCCCGGATCGACCGCCGTCTCGCCTACGTGGCCGCACTCGCGTCGTTCGCCGCCATGCTCCTGGTCGGGCCGGCCGGCCGTGTTCACGTCGGCGCCGACGCGCACGACGCCGCGGGCCGGCGCGCGCTGGCGCTCATCCCCGACGGAGCCCCCGTGAGCGCGACGAACGCGCTCGGAGCGCACCTCTCCGCCCGGAGGCGCATCTTCAGCTTCCCCGTGCTCGAGGAGGCTCGCTGGGTCGTCGCGGACGAGCGCCGGCTGACGTTTCTCGACAGCCTGAAGCCCGGCCGTGCGCGCGTTCCGCTCGCGGCGCTCCGGCGCGACCCGAGGTGGCGGCTCGTGTTCGCCGAGGACGGGGTGCTCGTCTTCCGGCGCTAGAGCGGGATCGTCTGCGGCAGCAGGTAGACGCAGAAGCCCAGCGCGACCAGCTGCGCCCGGCGGTCGCCCTCGGCAGCCGCGAGCGGCAGCGCCCAGATCGTGTACCAGGGGGCGAGCCACGGAGTCGTGGCGAGCAGCAGGCAGCCGCCGAGCCCGAGGTGCGGCCGCCCTCGCGAGGCCTCCCGTGCGAGCCAGGCGAGACCGGCCGCGAGCGCGGCCACCGCGAGGCCGAGCGCGACCGAATGCGGCACGCCGAGCTGCTCCACCCGGTGGGGCAGCGCGTAGCTCGTCAGCCCTTCCGCGTTCCGCGCCAGCGGGCCGAACGCACGCAGCCAGTCGAGCCCGTAGCGCCACGTGGCGATCCCGACGAGTCCCCCGGCGGCGGCGAAGAAGCCGAGGTGGCTCACCCGGCGGCCCGTCGCGCGGGCTTCGAGCGCGCGCAGAGCGAAGAACACGAGCGGGATCCACTTGACGAGCACCGCGACCACCCACGCGGCCGCTGCGGCAACACGGCGGCCCGACGCGGCGAGTGCGAGCGCGGCCAGGACGAGCGCGGCCATGAGCGCATCGTTGTGACCACCGCCGGCGAAGTGGATGGCGAAGAGGGGGTTCCAGCCGACGAGGGCGGCCGCGAGGGGACGGTCCGGAGCGAGCCGTGCCGCGAGCAGGACGCAGGCGAGGACTCCGAGCGCCGCCAGCGCCTTGAAGATCCACGCCGCTGCAGCCTCCGACGAACCGGCGACGAGCGCGACGCCCTCGGAGAGGAGTGTGAAGGCAGGGCCGTAGACAGAGGTCGTGTCACGCCAGGCGGCGCCCGCGTCGTCGAACGACGGATCGTCCGCGTACTCACGCGGCTCGTCGACGTACGGGTTGGCGTCGTGCACCGCGGCGATGCGCCCGTACTCCCAGTACGTCCACGCGTCCGTCGACAGGAGAAGCGGGGCCGCCAGCGGAAGCAGCTGGATCGCGAAGGCGACGGCCAGAACGGCCCGGAGGTGCGCCGACCGGCGGCGGAGCAGCAGGAGCGCAACGAGGTACGCCGCGAACGCGGCCGCGAGCAGGACGAGCAGGACGACGCCGAGCCGGCCGCCGCCGGCCCGTCCCGCGTCGTCGGGTACGAGCGGAGCGCCCTCGAGCCACGCGCAGGCGACACACGCCGAGACGAGGATCGCGACGGCGCCGGCCGCGAGCAACGAGCCGCGGGCCTGCACCGTCAGCGCGTTGTCATTCGGGGCCCGTCTCGGTCGGAGGCGGCGGCTCCGGCTCCGGCGGCGGGGCCGGCTCGGCCGGCGGGGGCGTGGGCGGGGGAGTCGGCTTGGGGCTCGGCGGCGTGGGCACGTGCCGCGAGGCGGGAGGAGCGTCCGGAACCGTGCCCGGCTTGGCCGCAACCGTGTCGGTCGCGGTGGACTCGGTCGTCTGGGCGCTGCCGCGGCTGCTGCCGCCGTAGTACCCGAACGACCGGGCGTACTGGCCGCGCTCGAAGTCCGTCCACTCCGGCAAGTCCTGCGGCTCCGGGAACTCGACGGGCTCGAGGGAGCCGATCGCGGAGCTCATGAAGAGGCGCCAGATCTGCGCCGGGAAGCTGCCGCCCGTGACGGGAATCCCGTGCACGCTCTGCATCGAGATCTTGCCCTTCGGATAGCCGACCCAGACCGTCGTTCCGAGCCGCGGCGTGTAGCCGCAGAACCAGGCATCGGACCAATCCTCGGTCGTGCCGGTCTTCCCTGCGGCGGGCTGCCCGTAGTTGGCGCCGACCCCGGTCCCGTAGTCGACGTTCTCCTCGAGGATGCGCGTCACGGTAGAGGCGACGCCGTCCGAGATCACCCGCTCCCGCTTCGGCTTCCCCCAGCCCGCCTCCTTGTCCTCGCCGGTCGGCAGGATGACCTTGCGGATCGCCATCGGCTCCGAATGGATGCCGCCGGCCGCGAGAGTGGCATAGGCCGACGCCATGTCCAGCGGCGAGACGTCCATCGCGCCGAGCCCGATCGAGGGCACGTAGGCGCCGTCGACGTCGAGCGGCGAGCGGACGCCGAGCTTCTGCGCCATCGCCGCGACGGCTTCCGGCGTCACGTCGAGGGTCAGCTGCGCGTAGACGGTGTTGTCCGAACGGAGGGTGGCGCGCTCGATCGTCGTCCAGCCCGTGTAGCTGTGGTCATAGGTCTGGGGGCACCACCAGGTGCCGTCCTCGCAGTTCCCGTTCGGGTCGGGCCGGTAGTAGAAAGGCGCCGAGAGGTAGCTGGTCGTAGCGGGGTTGATGCCCTTCTCGACCGCTGCCGTCAGGACGAACGTCTTGAAGGTCGAGCCAGACTGGCGGCGCGCCTGGGAGAGCAGGTTGAACTGGTTCTTCCGGTTCCCGGGGATCACCGCGGTCATCGCGCGGATGGCGCCGTTCTTGGGGTTGATCGAGATCACCGCCGCGGCGGGGTCGGTCGGCTCGGACAGCGTCTCGCGGATCGCCGTCTGCGCCGCTCTCTGGAAGCGCGGATCGATCGTGGTGTAGACCTTGAGCCCGCCCGAGCGCACCGTCGCCGCGCCGTACTCCGCGATCAGCTGATCGCGCACGTAGCTGAAGAAGTAGGGCTCGCGAATCGTCGTGTAGAGCTTCCCCGCCTTGAGGCCGAGCGGTCGCGCGAGCGCCCAGTCGTACTGGTCGCGCCTGATCAGGCCCTCCTCGAGCATCGCCTGCAGCACGTGGTTGCGCCGCGCGGTCGCGATCTCGGTGCGGTTGAACGGGTCGTACGCCGACGGCGCCTGCGGCAGCCCTGCGATGAGCGCCGCCTGGGGGAGGTTGAGTGCCGCGGCCGGCTTCGAGAAGTAGGTCTGCGCGGCGGCCTCGATTCCGTAGGCGAGGTTGCCGTAGTAGACCTGGTTCATGTAGGCGGCGAGGATCTTCCGCTTCGACCAGGCGTCGTTCAGCTTGATCGCGAGGCAGGCCTCCTTCAGCTTCCGCTCGACCGTGCGCTCCCGGCCGATGTAGAGGTTGCGGACGAGCTGCTGCGTGATCGTCGAGCCGCCCTCGACCACCTCGCCGGCGCTGACGTTCTTCCACATCGCGCGAGCGATGCCCTCCACGTCGATGCCGCCGTGCTCGTAGAAGCGGCGGTCCTCGATCGCCACGGTCGCCTTCGGCATCCAGGCGCTGATCCGCGAGAGCGGGACGGGCTGGCGGTTCCGCTCGGCCGGGATCGCGCCCAGCCGGGAGTTGTCGGCGGCGTAGATGAACGTGTTCGAGCCGATCTCGAGCTGCTGCAGTGAATTCAGGTCGCACGAGGAGCCGAAGGTGGCGACGCCGGTGACGGCCGCGCCGCCGACGACGAAGAGGAGCCCCAGCACCGCGGCCAACGCGAGCACGACTGCGCGGCGCCGGTGCTTCTTGCGCTCCACTCGCTTGCGCTTGCGGCGGCGGCGGGCGTGGACCTCGTCGTCGTGGCCGCGGCCGCCGCGCGGCGGAGGCGTCATGCGTAGATCCCCTGCTCGCGCAGGCGCTCGTGGACCCGCAAGCGCAGCTCACGCTCGAGCCGGTCCGCCGCCTGCTCGCTCTCGGTCCAGACCCGGACGGTCAGGGTCGGTGACCCGTCGAGCGAGCTGACGAAGACCTCGTCCCGCTCGCCCGGAGCCTCCGCGCGGAGGGCTTCGACGAGCGAGCGAAGGTCTGCTGTGACTGGGACCTGCACGGTGACCTCCGCGTACTTCGCAGCACTGCGAATCGTGGAGTTGCGGATGGTATCCGAGGCCAGCTTCTCGTTCGGGATCACGAGCCGCGCGTTGTCCTCGGTGCGGATGAACGTGTACATCAGGCCGATCTCCTCCACCGCGCCCTCCACTCCGGCGACCTCGACCCAGTCGCCGAGCCGGAGGGGCTGCGTCGTCGCGATCATCAGCCCGGCGACGAAGTTGCCGAGCGTCTTCTGGGACGCGAAGCCGATGACCAGGCCGAGCACGGCCGAGGATGCGAGCAGTCCGCCTGCCACGGCGCGCACCTGAGGGATCACGAGCAACGCCGAGAGGATCCCCACGGTGAAGATCGCGGCGGAGATCGACCGGCGCAGGACCCGGTAGCGGGTCAGTGCTTGCGGCGAGCGGTCAACGCCCATGATCCGCCGGTCGATCA
>JAWVCV010000205.1:0-3287 GCA_033858115.1 Gaiellaceae bacterium | reverse complement strand
GCGACCCTCGACCGCAACGGCCTGCGTCCGGGCCGCTGGCTCGAGACCAGGGACGGCTGGGTCATCCTCGCGTCGGAGGCGGGCGTGCTCGAGGAGCCGCCGGAGAACGTCGTCCGGAAGGGACGGCTGCAGCCCGGCAAGCTCTTCCTCGTCGACGTCGAGGCCGGCCGGATCGTCCCCGACGAGGAAGTGAAGCGCACGGTCGCCTCACAGCAGCCCTACGCGGAGTGGTATCGCAGCCAGGTCGTGCGGCTCGACGACCTGCCGGCGCGACCGAGCCTGGCAGCGCCCGTGGAGCCACTGCGCAGTCGCCAGCTCGCGTTCGGGTTCACGCAGGACGACATGAAGGTGATCCTCGCCCCCCTCGCCCGCAACGCGGAGGAGGCGATCGGGTCGATGGGCAACGACATGCCGCTGGCCGTCCTGTCCGACCGCCACCCACTGCTCTACTCGTACTTCAAGCAGCTGTTCGCGCAGGTGACGAACCCGCCGATCGACTCGATCCGCGAGGCCGTCGTGATGAGCGTCGAGGCCAGCGTCGGCTCGGAGCGCAACCTGCTCGACGAGACCCCCGAGCACGCGCGCCAGCTCGTGATCGCCAACCCGATCCTCCGCGACGAGGAGGTCGAGCGGCTCCGCCAGATCGACTCGGACGTCTTCCGCGCGCACACGATCGACATCACGTGGCCGGTGTCGGAGGGGCCGGCGGGGCTCGAGCTGGCCGTGGAGCGCATCTGCGCGGAGGGCGACGAGGCCCTCGCCGGGGGAGCGAACATCCTCATCCTCTCCGATCGCGGCGTCGGCCCGGAGCGTGCGCCGGTGCCATCGCTGCTCGCCGTTTCGGCGCTCCACCATCATCTCGTGCGCGAAGGCACGCGGCTGCAGGCCGGGCTCATCGTCGAGTCCGGCGAGACGCGCAGCGTCCAGAGCGTGGCCGTCCTGATCGGCTACGGCGCAGCCGCCGTGAACCCCTACCTGATGCTTGAGACGCTCGCCGAGCTCGTCGACCTCGATCGCCTTCCGCCCGGCATGACCAAGGAGGAGGCGCAACATCGGGCGACCAAGGGGATCGCCAAGGGCCTGCTGAAGACGATCTCGAAGATGGGCATCTCCACGATCCCGTCGTACTGCGGCGCCCAGGTGTTCGAGGCGATCGGGCTTTCGAAGGACCTCGTCGACCGCCACTTCACCGGCACGGCCTCCCGCATCGGCGGCATCGGGATCGAGGCGCTCGCACGCGAGACGCTCGCCCGGCACGCCCGCGCCTACCCCGGCACGCACGACGGGCTGCTGCCCGTGACGGGCCTCTATTCCTGGCGGCGCGACGGGGAGCACCACCAGTGGAACCCCGAGACGATCGCGCTCCTCCAGCATGCGGTCCGCCACGGCGGCTACGAGACCTACGAGGAGTACGCGCAGCTCGTCAACGACGACTCGGCGCGACGCTCGACGCTGCGGGGGCTGATGCGCTTCCGCTTCCCGGAGGACGGCTGCGTGCCGATCGAGGAGGTCGAGCCGGCGCAGGAGATCGTCAAGCGCTTCGCCACCGGCGCGATGTCGCTCGGCTCGCTCTCCCGAGAGGCACACGAGACGCTCGCAGTCGCGATGAACCGGATCGGCGGCCGCTCGAACACGGGCGAAGGCGGCGAGGATCCGGTTCGGTTCGTCCCGGAGGCGAACGGCGACTCGCGGCGCTCGGCGATCAAGCAGGTGGCTTCGGGGCGCTTCGGCGTCAACGCCCACTACCTGGCGAACGCCGACGAGCTGCAGATCAAGATGGCCCAGGGCGCGAAGCCCGGTGAGGGCGGGCAGCTGCCCGGGCACAAGGTCGATCGTTACATCGCAAGCGTCCGGCTGACCACCCCCGGCGTCGGGCTGATCTCGCCGCCCCCGCACCACGACATCTACTCGATCGAGGACCTGAAGCAGCTGATCTACGACCTGCGCTGCGCGAATCCCGACGCGCGCGTGTCGGTCAAGCTCGTCTCGGAGGTCGGCGTCGGCACGGTCGCCGCGGGCGTCGCCAAGGCCAACGCCGACCATGTGCTGATCTCCGGGCACGACGGCGGCACGGGGGCCTCGCCGCTGTCGTCGATCCTCTTCGCCGGCGCCCCCTGGGAGATCGGCCTCGCCGAGACGCAGCAGACGCTCGTGCTCAACGACCTGCGCTCCCGAATCTGGGTGCAGACGGACGGCCAGCTGAAGACCGGCCGCGACGTCGTCGTCGCCGCCCTCCTCGGCGCGGACGAGATGGGCTTCGCGACCGCTCCGCTGATCGCGACCGGGTGCGTGATGATGCGCGCCTGCCATCTCAACACGTGCCCGGTCGGGATCGCGACGCAGGATCCCGAGCTGCGCAAGCGCTTTGCAGGCCAGCCCGAGCACGTCGTCAACTTCATGTTCTTCGTCGCGGAAGAGGCGCGCCGGATCATGGCGCAGCTCGGTGTGCGGAAATTCGAGGATCTCGTCGGACGGGTCGACTTGCTGGAGGCGGACGAGGCGATCGAGCGCTGGAAGGTGCGCGGGCTGGATCTCTCCGCGCTGCTGGCGTCACCCGACGTGGCGCCTGAGGTCGCGGTACGGCGGGTGCGCGCGCAGGCGTCGCCCCTCGCCGACGCGCTCGACTGGCAGCTGATCGAGCAAGCGCGCCCGGCGCTCGAGGACGCGACGCCGGTGGCGGCCACCGTGGCCGTCCGCAACGTCAACCGCACGGTGGGCGGCCTCCTCTCGCACGCGGTCACGAAGGCATACGGGGCGGCCGGGCTCCCGCCCGGGACGATCCGCTTCAAGCTCGACGGCTCCGCAGGACAGTCCTTCGGCGCCTGGCTGGCGCCGGGAATCGAGCTCACCCTCGTCGGCGACGCGAACGACTACGTCGGCAAGGGCCTCTCCGGCGGCGTCCTCGCGGTGCGACCGCCCGCTGGGGCCGGCTTCGTCGCCGAGGAGAGCGTGATCGTCGGCAACACCGTGCTCTACGGCGCCACCTCCGGCAGGGCCTTTTTCCGGGGCCTTGCCGGCGAGCGCTTCGCCGTCCGCAACTCCGGCGCCAGCGCCGTCGTCGAGGGCGTCGGGGATCACGGCTGCGAGTACATGACCGGCGGCCGCGTCGTCGTGCTCGGCGCGACCGGGCGGAACTTCGCCGCCGGCATGAGCGGCGGGATCGCCTACGTGCTCGACGAAGACGGCAGGTTCCGCAGTCGCTGCAACCCGGAGCTCGTGGGCTTCGAGGCCGTCGCCGGCAAGGACGCCGACGAGCTGCGAGGGCTCGTCGAGGAGCACTCGACGCG
>JAWVCV010000204.1:0-3978 GCA_033858115.1 Gaiellaceae bacterium | reverse complement strand
ATGTAGCCCCAGAAGACGCGGGTCGTGCGCAGCTTCAGCAGCTCTGCTCGAATCAGATTCTTCATCGGGATGCTCCTTCAGAGGTCGTGAGCTCGAGGAACATCTCCTCGAGGTTGAAGTGCTCGGGCGTCATCTCGTAGATCACGGCTCCGGCTCCGGCCGCGGCGAGACCGACGGCCTCGGCCGTGCTCTCCAGCGCGACGAGCGCATCGGCTCCGACCAGCTGGACGGCGATGCCCTGGGCGTCGAGGGCGTCTCGGAGCGCCTCCGCCTGCGGCGTCCGCACTCGCACCCCCGACCGCGACCGATGCGCCATCTCCGCGAGCGAGGACTGGGTGACGAGACGCCCGTTCGCAATGATGACAACGTCGTCCACGGTCTGGGCGACCTCCGCCAGCACGTGGCTCGATACGAGGACGGTGCCGCCCCGGTCGGCGAATCCCCGGATGAACTGGCGCAGCCAGTGCACGCCCTCGGGGTCGAGTCCGTTGGCCGGCTCGTCGAGGATCAGAACCTCCGGCTCGCCGAGCAGCGCGCTCGCGAGGCCGAGCCGCTGCCGCATCCCGAGCGAGAATCCCTTGACCCGGCGGTGGCCCGCGTGGGCGAGATCAACCTCCTCGAGGACCGCGTCGACGCGGCCGAGCGGCAACCCGGCGGCGACGGCGAGCACCCGCAGGTGGTCGCGCGCCCGGCGGCCGGGATGAAAGGCATCGGCCTCGAGCACCGCTCCGACCTGGCGGAAAGGGTCGGCCAGCGCTGCGTAGGGCTTGCCGCCGATCGTGGCCGTGCCTCCGGTCGGCGTGACCAGGCCGAGCAGCATCCTCAGCGTCGTGGACTTGCCCGCTCCGTTCGGTCCGAGGAAGCCGGTCACGGCTCCCTCGCGGGCGCTGAAGCTCAGATCGTCGACTGCGGCGACTTCGCCGAACCGCTTCGAGAGCCCTTGGATTTCGATCGTTGACATTGGCACCTCCGGTTGAATGTCGTCTCCATCGACTCTGCGGGTGCCGCGCGCGGTCGTCGTCGGCCAGAGGACGGTTTCTGGCTCTTCCGCGAGTCGGGTCGTGCGGGGCGGGGAGCTCCACCCTTCGGTAGAGGGCGATCCGCCTTGCGGGAGAGGAACTGTGTTGGGTTCTCGGCTACGGTCGAGGCATGAACTTGCCCAAGGCGGCGTCCCGCGTCGTAGCGTTGCTGCGGCGCCATCCCACAGCGGCCGACACGATCTTCGCTCTGATCCTCGCCGCCGCGGCAATCGTCTCGCTCTCGACGACGTTCGAGCTGGTCGGACAGGACCCCGCGTTCGAGAAGCCGGCGAGGCCCGCTCTCGCACTGGCGCTTCTCGCCGTCACGCTTCCACTTGCTCTGCGCCGCCGGTTTCCGATCGTCGTGGCGGCAGCCGTGATCGGCGCCTTCATCGCCGGACGGGTGCTGCTCGCTCCTTCGGAGCAGGTCTTGCCGGCGTGGGAGGGCTACGTGTCGGTGTGGGCCTGCTGGCTCGCGCTCTACACCGCGGTCGTCCACCGCCGCAAGGGACGGATCGGCGAGCTGGCCATCGGCGTCCTCGTCGCCGCTCTGCTCGCCGAGATCGTGCGGGAGGTGTACGGCGGCGCCCTCGAGGGCCTGCCCCGCACCCAGGGCTTCCAGCTGGCCTACAACGCGGTCGTCCTCGCGCTCCCGTTGGTGCTGGGCGCGGCGGTCCGGTCCTCGCGGGACCGGGAGCGGGAGCTCGCGGCTCGCACGAGCGAGCTGCAGCGGGAGCGGGAGGAGAACGCCCGCCGGGCGGTGCTCGAAGAGCGCGTGCGGATCGCGCGCGAGCTCCACGACGTCGTCGCCCACCACGTCAGCGTCATGGGCGTCCAGGCCGGCGCGGCCCGGCGCGTGCTGAGGCAGCAGCCCGACAAGGCCGAGGAGGTGCTGGGCTCGATCGAGGCCTCCAGCCGGCAGGCCGTCATCGAGCTGCACCGTCTCCTCGGCTTCCTGCGCCGTACCGACCAGCCCGACGAGCTGGCGCCGCAGCCGGACCTCACGCAGCTTGCCGATCTCGTCGCGCAAGCCGGCCAGGGAGGGTTGACCGTCGAGGTCTCGGTCGCAGGGGAGCCGCGGACCCTGGCCCGTACCCTCGAGGTCTCTGCCTACCGCGTGATCCAGGAGGCGCTCACCAACGCCCTCAGGCACTCCGGCGGCAGCACCGCCACGGTCATGCTCGACTACGGGCCGACGGTGCTGGAGGTCGAGGTGCGGGACGACGGGAAGCGGCGAGCCGGCAAGCCCGCCGATGTCGGCGGGCACGGCCTGATGGGGATGCGGGAACGGGTTGGCCTCCATGGCGGGCACCTGAGCGTCGGACGGACCCCCCAAGGTGGCTTCGCCGTGCACGCGACCTTCCCGTTGAACGGCAGCGGCACGTGACGCTCAGGATCGTGCTCGCGGACGACCAGCCGCTGGTCCGGGCCGGCTTCCGCCTGATCCTCGAGTCCGAGGAGGATGTCGACGTCGTCGGTGAGGCGGGTGACGGGGAGGAGGCCGTCGCAGCGACGCAGCGACTCCAGCCCGACGTGGTGCTCATGGACGTGCAGATGCCGAAGCTCGACGGACTCGAGGCTACGCGCCGGATTGCGCAGGACAAGACCCTCCGCAGCCGTGTCGTCATCCTCACCACCTTCGAACGCGACGACTACGTCTTCGAGGCGTTGCGGGCGGGCGCGAGCGGCTTCATGCTCAAGAACGCCGCGCCGGAGGAGCTCGTCCGCGCGGTCCGGATCGTTGCGGACGGCGAGGCGCTGCTCGCCCCGTCGGTCACGCGGCGAGTGATCGAGGACTACGCGCAGCGGCTGCCTCCACGCAAGAACGACACGGGTCTCGACCAGCTCACCGAACGAGAGCTCGAAGTGCTCCGGCTGCTCGCGACCGGCAAGAGCAATGCCGAGCTCGCCTCGCACCTGTATCTCGGCGAGGGAACGGTGAAGACGCACGTCTCGCACGTCCTCGGCAAGCTGGGGCTGCGCGACCGCGTGCAGGCGGTCGTGTTCGCCTACGAGAGCGGCCTCGTCGAGCCCGGCGAGAGTTAGCCGCGGCGCAGCTCTTCGATCACGGCCGCGACGACCTCGTGCAGGTCTCCGACGACCGCGTAATCCGACCGCGCGATCATCGGCGCGTGTGGGTCCTTGTTGATCGCGAGGATCTTCTTCGCGCCCTTGCAGCCGACGATGTGCTGGATCGCTCCGCTGATCCCGCAGGCGATGTAGAGATCGGGGGCGATTCTCGCGCCCGTCTGGCCGACCTGGTCGGTGTGGGCCCGCCAGCCGAGGTTCGTGACGACCCGGGAGCCGCCGACGGCGCCTCCGAGCAGCGCCGCGAGCTCCTCGAGCAGTCCGAAGCCCTCGGCGCTGCCGACGCCGCGGCCGCCGCCGACGACGACGCGCGCGTCCGTCAGGGACACCGTGCCGGGCGGCGGCTCCTCACGCCGGAGGACTCTCACGGCGAGGTCGGCCTCCGAGAGCTCGGGCGCGAACGGCTCCACGGGGACCGGCGCGGCCGCCTCGACGACGTGCTGCGCCACGGTCAGGAGCTTGACGGGGCCCGAGAGCGTCGCCTCCTCGAGCAGGCTGCCGCCCCAGCGCTGGCGCACGACTCTCCACGGGTCACCCGGTTCGGCGGAGACGCAGTTGGCCGCCAGCGGCAGGTCGAGCCGTGCCCCGGCGTGCGCCATCGCCTCCTGGCCTCGGTCGCTCGCGGCCGCGACGACGGCGTCCGGCGAGTGCGTCTCGATGAGCTGGACGATCGCCGCCGCCCAGGCGCCGGGCGCGTACTCCTCGCCCGCCTCGATCGAGAACGCCTGCACGGGCCCCAGCTGTTGCGCAAATGCGAGCGCTTCGAGCGAGAGCTCCCCGGGCTCGATCAGGCAGAGGATCATGCGACTCCGAGCTCCTTCAGCACTGCGACGACGCGGGGCGCCGCCGCGGGGCCGTCACCGAGCAGCTC
>JAWVCV010000203.1:0-5581 GCA_033858115.1 Gaiellaceae bacterium | reverse complement strand
CGGACTTTGCCGAACGGAGCGGGCTGCGCGGAAACTGGGCGGCCGCAGTCGCCGCGCGCCCTCGCGGGCGCGAGCGGTTCCCTGATCTGCTCCCTCCGGCCACGAGGCGGGTTTCGCCGCGGCCGGGATGCTTCCTACACGGAGCCGCCCACGACAAACCGATCTCCGCGTCCTCGATTTCTTGATTCACGCCCTGGACGAAGCTGGCGCATTGGCCTCATGAGCGGCGACCTCACTCCGACGGGTCGATGGCGCCGAGCAGCTCGACTTCGTGCTCGAGCTCGACTCCGAATCGCTCCCGTGCGCGGCGGCGCGCTTCGCCCATCAGCGCGAGCGCGTCGGCGGTGGTCGCGCCGCCCGCGTTCTCGATGAAGTTGGCGTGCTTGGGCGAGATCATCGCGCCGCCGATCACATGGCCCTTGAGGCCGCAGGCCTCGAGCATCCGTCCTGCCCCGAGCTCGCCCTGCGGGTTCTTGAAGACGCTGCCGAACGTGCGCTTGTTCGTCGGCTGGGTCGCCTTGCGCTGTGCGACGAGATCGGCAACGGCGGCCTTGATCTCCTCCGGATCCCGTGGAACAAGCCGGTACTCGACTTCCGCGACGACCTGGCCGTGACGGAGCTCCGAGTGACGGTAGGAGAGCCCGAGCTCGGTCGGCGTCAGCCAGCCGGCGCCGTCGCTCGTGACGACATGGGCGCGTACAAGGATCTCCGACCAGTCGCTGCCGTAGGCGCCGGCGTTCATCCACACGCCGCCACCGGCGGTGCCGGGGATCGCGCAGGCAAACTCGAAGCCGCCGAGACCCGCCGCGCGCGCCTGGTGCAGGCAGACTGCGTTCGTCGCTCCCCCGCCGGCGACGAGCAGCCGGCCGTCGACGCGAATCGACGCCAGGTCGCCGTTCAGCCGGAGCACGAGCGCGTCGACGCCGCCGTCGGCCGCGAGGAGGTTCGAGCCGAGCCCGACGGTGGCGACCGGCAGCTCGCGCTCGGCGGCCCAGGCCAATGCCTGCTCGAGCTCGGCGAGCGAGGACGGCTTGGCGAATGCCCGCGCGGGGCCGCCGGTCCCGATCGTCGTCAGGCGGGCGAGCGGCACCGCCTCCTCGATCGTCATAGCGCCTCCAGGACGAGCGGCCCTGCCCGGTCGATATCGCCGGCGCCCACGATCAGCACGAGGTCGCCCGGCCGCGCCCACGACGCCACGATCCGGGCGCCGTCCTCCACGCCCGGCGCCCACCCTGCTCGCATTCCCGGTCGCAGAGCCTCGAGGACGAGCCTGCCGCCGACACCCTCGATCGGCTCCTCGCGGGCGGGGTAGATCTCCGTTACGCAGGCGGCGTCGGCGGTCGAGAGCGCGGTCCCGAGCTCGTGCGCCAGATGGCGCGTCCGCGAGTAGAGGTGGGGCTGGAAGAGGACGAGGACGCTCCCCGCCGTCTGCTCGCGCGCGGCGGCGACGGTGGCCGCGATCTCACTCGGGTGGTGCGCATAGTCGTCGACCACCCTGACGCCGCCTCGCTCACCGACGAGCTGGAAGCGGCGCCCGGCGCCGGTGAAGCGCGCGAGCGCCGGCTCCGCGTCGGCCCGGTCGACGCCGGCCAGCTCGAGCGCGGCCAGCGCCGTCGCCGCGTTCCGGCGGTTGTGCTCGCCGGGGACGGCAAGCTCGAACGCCACGGGCGGAAGCTCCCAGCCGCGCACGACCTGTGGCGCGCCGGCGAGCCAGTCGTCGAAGAGCAGCTCGACCTCGGCAGCGGAGGAGAAGGTGGAATGGTGGTCGAGCTCGACGTTCGTGACGACCGCGATCTCGGGGTGAAGGTGCTCGATCGTGCGATCCGACTCGTCGCCCTCGACGACGAGCCAGCCCTCGCCCGCTCCCGCGTTGCGGCCGAGCTGCGCAATCTCGCCGCCGACGAGCCACGCCGGGTCGAGGCCGAGCTCGGCGAGCACGAACGCGATCATCCCGGTGGTCGTCGTCTTCCCGTGCGCCCCGGCCACGACGATCGAGCGCCGCAGCGACACGAGCTCGGCGAGAAAGTCGGCGCGGGAGCGACCGGCGACCGAGGCATACGCGCTGGACACGACTGCCTCCCAGCCGTCAGGGACGACCGGCTCGGCCTGCAGCACGACCTCGATCCCCTCGAGCGGGCGCAGGTACGGCGTGTCGACCCGGTCCCAGCCCCCCACCTCGGCGCCCCAGGCGCGGGCCAGAGACGCGTACGAGGAGAGACCTGCGCCGCCGATGCCGACGAACCAGAGCCGCCTACCCGCGAGCGGCAGCAAGCCCGATCAGCTCCTCCGCGATCTCCTCGGCCGCGCGCGGCCGCGCCATCGCCAGCATCGCCTCCCGCATCGAGGCGAGCCGCGCCGGGTCGGCCAGGAGCTCGTCGACGAGCGCGGGAACGCGATCCAGCTCCGACTCGGGCACCACGACTGCGCCGCCACCGCGCTCGAAGTGCCTCGCGTTCAGCGTCTGGTGGTCCGCCGTGGCGAACGGATACGGCACGAGCACTGCTGGCGTTCCCGCGGCGGCGAGCTCCCAGACGGTGCCGCCCGCCCGCGACACCGCCAGGTCTGCGGCGGCGAGCGCCGCACCGAACTCGGCGGTGGAGGGAACGAGCACGTAGTCGTCCCGGGTCACCTGGGCACGCAGCCGCTCATAGTCGCGCTCGCCCGAGATGTGCAGGACCACCGGCCCGGTTGCGCCGTAGCTCTCGACCGCGAAGTCGTTGAGGCTGCGCGCGCCTGCGAGAGCGCCGAAGAAGGCGATCGCCGGCCGGTCGGCAGGCAGCCCGAAGCGGCTGCGTCCCTCGGCCTGAGAGACGCCGCGGTGGGCGAGCGGCACGGGCCGGCCGGTGACGCGGTACTTCGCACCGTGGCGGCCCGGGATCTCGTAGGCGAGGAAGACCCGCCGTGCGAACGGAGCCGCAAGACGGTTCGCCAGCCCGAGATGAGCATCCGCTTCGGTCAGCGCCGCCGGGATCTTCTTACGCCAGGCGGCATAGACCATCGGGCCTGCCACGTAGCCGCCGCCACCGAGGACGACGTGCGGCCGACGGCGCTCCAGGATCGCTGCGCAAGCCCGAGGCGCGCGCGCGGCGGTCGCCAGCGAGCGCAGGAGCGCGAAGGACGGGCGGCGGGGAAAGCCCGAGATCGCAAACGTGTCCAGCTCGTAGCCCGCCTCTGGGACGAGGCTAGCCTCGACGCGATCCGGCGACCCGGCGAAGGTCACCTTGACGCCGCGGTCGCGCAGCTCCTCCGCCACCGCGAGCGACGGCAGGACGTGTCCGGCTGTTCCGCCGGCGGCGATCAGGACTCGCAACTCGCTGAGGGGCACGCTCATCCACGGCGATGTTAAGGAGGATGCCCACCGCCGCGAGCAGGACGACGAGGCTCGAGCCGCCGTAGGAGACGAACGGGAGCGGAATCCCCGTCAGCGGCGCGACGCCGAGGACGGCCGCCAGGTTGACTGCCGCCTGCCCGCAGACGAGCGAGGTGATCCCGGCCGCGAGCAGCTTCCCGAATGGATCGCGGCAGCGGAGCGCCACGGTGAAGCCGGCGAAGGCGAAGGCGGCGAAGGCGGCGATCACGGCGGTGATGCCGATCAGACCGAGCTCCTCGCCGATCACGGCCAGGATCATGTCGGTCTGCTGCTCGGGCAGGTAGTTGATCTTCTGGACGCCCTCGCCGAGGCCCTTGCCTGTGATCCCGCCGGAGCCGATCCCGATCATCGCCTGCACGGTCTGGAAGCCGGTGTTCTGCGGGTCCGACCACGGGTCGAGGAAGCTGAAGACGCGCGCCTTGCGGTACGGCTCGACCCAGATCGCCGCCAGGCCGGCTGTGACCGCAATCGTGGCTGCGGCGGCCAGCGTCCGGCCGGGGACGCCGGCAACGACGAGCATCCCGGCCAGCATCAGCATCAGCGCGATGGTCGTGCCGAGGTCGGGCTCGAACATGATCAGCGCTCCGAAGACCGTCGCGAGCATCCCGATCGGGCGCCAGAGCTCCCCGAGCGTCTTCGGCGCGCCGTTCCGGGCGAGATACGCGGCGGTGAAGACGAGTAGCGCGAGCTTCGCCAGCTCGGACGGCTGGAAGGCCGCCGGCCCGAGGTCGAGCCAGCGCTTCGCGCCGTTGATCTCGGGAGCGATCAGGAGCACGGCGACGCAGAGCGCGAGCGCCACCAGCACGAGCGGCGGCGCGAGGAGCCGCAGCTTGCGATGGTCGAACCGCGTCCCTGCGACGAGCAGCGCGACGCCCGCCAGCGCGTAGATCCCCTGCCGCTTCAGGAACGTGATCGGGTCGCCGTTGCCGAGCGCCGCCGCAGCCGAAGTCGCGCTGTAGACCATCACGAGGCCGAAGGCGACGAGCCCGAGCGTCACGAGGACGAGCAGGCGCTGCTCGAGCTGACCTCGATGCGATGAGCTCACACCTTGAGGTTCTCTACCAGCCTCCTGAACTCCTCTCCGCGCTGCTCGAAATCCCTGAACTGGTCGTAGCTCGCGCACGCCGGCGAGAGGAGCACGATCTCCCCCGGCTGGGCGGCGCTCGCCGCCTCGGCCACGGCCCGGTCGAGCGTCGTCGAGAGGAGGAACGGCACGCTCGCGTAGGCGAGATCCACCGAGAGGGGCTCCGCGGCCTCCCCGATCAGATACGCGATCACCACGTCGGCGCGCGCGACGTCCTGGGCGAACTCGTCGAAGCGCTCGCCCTTGAGCGAGCCGCCGAGGATCAGGTGCAGCGGCGCGTCGAACGCGGTGAGGGCCTGCCGGGCCGCCGCCGTGTTGGTCGCCTTCGAGTCGTTGACGTAACGAACGCCGTTGATCTCGGCCACGAGCTCGAGGCGGTGCTGGACGCCGGGGAACGTTCGCAGCGCGACGGCGATCGCCTCGTCGTCCAGCCCGGCCGCTCGCGCGGCCGCCGTCGCGGCCGCAGCGTTCTCGCGGTTATGGCGGCCGGGAATGAGCGGCTCGGCCGGCAGGTCGTCGTCGGCCGAGAACTCGAGCCGGCGCGCCCGCCCGGGGATCGCGCCGAAGCCTCGCGGCACGACGGCGAAGTCCCCGGCTGTTTGGTTCTCGAAGATCCGCAGCTTCGCGGCGCGGTAGGCCTCGAAGCTGCCGTGCCGGTCGAGATGGTCGGGCTCGAGGTTCAGGAGCACCGCAACGTGAGGCCTGAAGGTGTCGATGTCCTCGAGCTGGAAGCTCGAGAGCTCGCAGACGGCCCAGTCCTCCGGCGGGACGGCCCCGACGAGCTCGCTCAGCGCCGTGCCGACGTTGCCGGCCGTCCGCGCGCCGAGCATCACGCCGAGGAGCTCGGTCGTCGTCGTCTTCCCGTTCGTACCGGTGATGCCCACGATCGGGTTTTGCAGGAAGCGCGATGCGAGCTCGATCTCGCTCCACACGGGAATTCTTCGCGCGCGGGCGGCGAGGACGAGCGGCGCCTCGCCCGGAACGCCCGGGCTCTTGACGAGCGCGTCGACGTTGTCGAGCAGATCGACATCGGTGTCGTTGCCGAGCGTCCGGTCGGCGCGCACGACGTCGACCTCGTTCGCCTCGAGCGCGGCCTGCGCAGCCCGTCCCGAGCGCGCCAGCCCGAG
>JAWVCV010000202.1:0-5266 GCA_033858115.1 Gaiellaceae bacterium | reverse complement strand
GTGCCTACGAGCTCGCGGCGCGCCCTCAGAGAGTCTCGGCCACCGGAGTCTCACTCATGACGTGCGAGCGCGCCGATCGCGCAGCCGGCGCCGACACGGACGCGGCGACGGCGCCCGCAGCCGCCGCGGCGCAGACGACGAAGGTGAGCGTGAAGGCCTGCTCGGTCGGAGAGCCGGCGGCACCCACGCTCGCGCCCACGATGCCCGTCCCGATCGCGGCTCCGCCTGCTCCGCCGATCGTGCGCATGATCATGTTCATGCCGGATGCGACGCCGGTCTGCGAAGCCGGCACGGAATCGACGACCAGCGTGGCCATCGCTGAATAGGCGAATCCCATGCCGACGCCCATCAGCGTCGTGGCCGTATAGATGTGCCAGGGAGCCGAGTGCGCGGCTGCAACGAAGGCGAACGCGAGACATGCCACCACCGAGCCGAGGAGCAGCGGCGGCCTCGCTCCCTTCCGGGCAAGGCGGCCCGCGAGCGGGGCGACGGCGATCATCGCCACCGACGCCGGGACGAGGAACAGACCGGATGCGCTGAGTGACGCATCGAACCCGTATCCGCTCGTCCGCGGGACCTGGACGAAGCGGGGCACGATGATGTACGAGCTGAACATCCCGAAGCCCAGCAAGAGCCCCGCAGCGTTTGCAGTCCAGACACCTCGCCGGCGCATCGTCCCCACGTCGACGAGCGGCATCGGGGTCGAGCGTGCGCTCTTGAGCCACCACGTGAGGAACACAACGAAGGCGAGGGCGAGCGCGACGGTGCCCGGCGCCGCCCAGCCCCACGCAGGGGCGTTGCTGGCCGCCAGGAGGAGCGCGATCAGCGTGAGCGCGAGCAACGCCGCGCCCTTGTAGTCGACGCGAGCACGGACACGCACGCCCGACTCCGGGATGAAGAGCGCCGTGCCCACAGCGGCGATGGTGGAGACGCCGGCCGGGATCCAGAAGAGCCAGTGGTAGGACAGCGCATCGACCACCGTCCCCGCCAGGGCGATGCCGATCGCTCCCCCGGTGCCGAGGCTCGAGGAGAGGAGCGCGATGCCGGTCGGGACCCGGTTCGGCGGCAGCTGGTCCTTGATGATCGAGAACCCGAGCGGGAAGACGCCTCCGCCCGCTCCCTGGACGATCCGGGCGAACAGGAGGACGGCGAGCGAGCTCGACAGCGCCGCGACAAGGCTGCCCGCGGCGATCAGCAGGAGCGAGATCACGAGCAGCCGGCGCCGGCCGAAGATGTCGCCGAGCCGGCCCGCGACTGGCGTGCACACGCTCGCGCTGAGCAGGTAGGCGGTGAAGATCCAGCCGGCGCCGGTCGTGGAGGCGCCGAGCTCCTCCTGGATCAGCCCGAGTGCGGGCGCGACGAACGACTGGATGAGCGCGAACGACCCGCCCCCGAGGACGAGGAGGGAGACGAGGAGGACGGGCCGGTTGGAGCTACCTCCAGGCGTCAACCGACACGGTCATCGGGTCGCTCGGGTCGTTGCGGAAGCGGGGATCGAGCGTGCGCCCGTTGAACGAGTACCACTGGCCGTTGCTCGAGCCCCCGACGACGACGATCTTGATCAGGTCGGGCTCGAACACGGGCAGCAGGTCGCCCGGTGCGGCCTTGGCGTACGTCGCCCAGGGCTCCTCGCCCCGTCTCGCGATGTCGTGCATGAGGTTTCGCATCGTGAAGCGGTCCCAGTAGAGGTCGGCCCGCATGCGGACGTTCTCGTGGATCCAGGCGACGAGCTTCTCCTTCGTGTCGAAGCCGCGCGCGACCAGATCGCGCGCGACGATCGGATCGAGGGTGAGGATCGCGCCCATGAAGGGATCCTGGCCGCCCAGCATCGCCTTCAGGTTCTCCTGCCAGGTGTCGCGGATGCCCTCGTTCCACGACGCTCCCCACACGTAGAACGGGCTGACCGTGCTCTCGTCCGGCTGGTGCCCCTCCTGCACGTGGTAGGGGCTCCACGGGCTCGCCTCCTCGTTCTCCGCGAACGTGACGCTGCTGTAGTTGAACGGATTGCCCTGCGCGCCCATGTAGGTCGTGCCGGGCCGGGAACCGCCCTGCAGGTTCTGCGAGAGGAGCCCGTAGGCGCGGCCGATCGTGGCGTTCGCATGGTTGTACGGGCCGAGTGCGCCGATGCCGGAGCCCATGCCGATCTCGTCCCGGATCGGCCCGTTCACGACGGCGAGGTTCGCCATCGAGGACGTGCTGCTCTGCCTCGCCGTGACGCCGCTGGCGGCGAGCGCGAGGATGACGGGCAGGTACTCCGGCCTCGCGCCGGCCATGACCGCGTTGACCGCCACCTTCTCGACCGTGAACTCCCAGAGCTCCCGGTAGCCGGTGGGCCGCAGCGACCCGACGAGCTCGTCCGGTGCGTGGCTCGTCCCCTTCAGCATCCGCTGGACGCGCTCCTCGGTCGGCAGCACGATCGGCAGGAAGTCGGTCCAGTAGTTGTCGATGAACACCTGTTGCAGGTCGTCCTCGCTGCCGGGCTCGAGGAGCCGCGGGGTGGAGCGGTCGGACTCGGTCCCGCGCAGGTCCTCGTCGGCCAGCGCTCGCGTCAGCTCCTCGACGAGCTGCTCGTAGAACGGCCGCCCGGAGATCGGGTCGTTGCCCTCGATGTACCCGCGGAGCTCGGCGGGCGTCTTCGTCGTCACCGGTGTCGGGACGAACGCGCGGCGCGCCCGCGGCTGCCCGTTCTGGCGGGAGACCGCCTCGACCAGCCGGGCGAAGACGTCGGCATGGACCCCCACCGAGGGGACGCCGTAGTCGACTTCCAGCTCCTTGACGTGGCCGGAGACCTCCGGCGAGCACATGCTTCAGAGGCCGACGCCCAGGATCGCCGCGTCTCCCTGGGAGCGGATCCGCTCCGAGAGCACGGGATCCGGTCGGTGCTGGTCAGCCCAGCGCACGACCTCCGTCTTGATCGAAGGCTCGTGCTCGCCGAGCCAGCCCTGAAGCTGGCGCATGAAGTTGTCCGAGTTCTCGAACCCGACGTCGACGAGGAAGACCGTCTTTCCCTTCAGTCCGTCAAGTGGTGCGGACAGGCCCGCGGTCGTGACCGCCGGCGGGTACCCCTCGGGGCTCAGCACCGTCAACTTCGACATGAACGCAATTCCTCCAAGGTCGGCGTGTCAGTTCGGCGGGCCGGGCACAGATGGCCCCGGCCCGCCGGATCGTGCTCGGTCTACTTGCCGTTCCAAGAGATCTGGTTGAACGCCGGAACCTGGGAGACCCAGCCGTACTTCTTCATCTGCAGCAGCATCGGGCCGACGCCGCGGGGGCTCAGATCGGCGCTGAAGTCGGGCAGCGTCACCTTGGCGGCCGTCTCGTTGCTGATGCCGGTGAACTTGATGATCGTCTGGCGCGAGAGCTTCGGGTTGCGCTTCGCCACCGCGACCGCCTCCCGCCACGCAGTCCGGAACCGGCGCAGGACGGCCGGCTTCTTCGCGATCGTGTCGTTGGACGAGTAGATCGCGCCCGACGGCAGCGGATAGCTGAGCAGCGCGGTCGGGTTGCCGAGCGAGCGGAAGTCGTGCTGCGACTTCGCCTGCGTCAGCGTCGGGTCCTGCATGACGATCGCGTCGACGCGGCCGGCGGCGAGTGCCGCAGGCTCGTCGGCGGGGCTCATCGGCAACGCGCGCATCCGCGACGGGTCGCCGCCTCGCTTCTCGATCGCCTGGTTCACGAGCATGTGGAACTGGCCCTGCAGGTTGATTGTGGCCACCGTCTTGCCCTCGAGGTCGGCCCAGCCGCGAATGCTGCTGTCGCGGCGAACGAGGACGTCGATGTACCCCTTCGTCGGGGTCAGGGCCGAGAGGGCGATGACCTTCACCGGGAGCCCGTTCGCGATGCCGGTGGCGCCGGCCGTCGTCGAGTTGGTCGCAAGGTCGAGCGCGCCGCTCGTGAGGCCGGACATCAGACCGGTGCCCGTGAAGATGTACTGAACTTTGATGTCGAGGCCGTGCTTCTTGAAGATGCCGCGCTTGAAGCCGACGAAGAGCGGCGCGTAGTCCGCTGCGGGGAACACGCCCATCTTCAGCTCCGTCAACGCCGGTGCCTGTTTCGACGCCTTGATGTCGGTCTGGGCAAGGGCGCTACCTGACAGTGCAAGAACCGTGAGCAGCGCCACGAGAGCGCCTACCGTGCTACGTAGTCTCACCAGTAACCTCCTCGTTCTCTCGCCGTGGCGTGCTGAGTGAGCGCCGGACCTAGTCGCGGAATAGCGACGGAGTGTCCAGTGCCACTCAATTTCGGGCCGAAATTGGTTAGTGGGACTGTACACACCGTCAGCTGAAAGTTCAACTACGTCAGCGCCAGTCGTCGACCGACACCGTCGGCCGCGCCCCGGCGGATCGGTAGCGCGGGTCGAGCTTGGAGCCCTGGTAGGCCGACCACTGCGCGTTCGACGAGCCGCCGACGACGAGCACGTCGATCTTCTCCTTCGGGAAGACGGGCAGCAACTCGTCGGGATCGGCCGCGAAATAGGTCGCGAACGGCTCGATCCCGTTCAGCGCGTCCTCGCGGATGAACGTCTGCGAGGCGTAGTGGTTCCAGTACCGCGACGCCGGCATGCGAACGTTCTCGTGGACCCAGTCGATCAGCTGCTCCTTCGTTGCGAGCCCGAGCGCGACGAACTCACGTGCGACGATCGGGTCGAGCAGGAGGATCGTGCCCAGGAACGGGTCGTAGCTCGAGAGCATCGACTTGACCTTGTCCTCCCAGCGCTCCCGCAGGCCCTCGGTCCAGATCGACCCCCAGCAGACGAAGGCCGTGACGACGCTTTCGTCGGATGTGAAGCCCTGCTGAACGTGGTACGGCTCCCAGGGGCTTCCCTCCTCGTTCTCGGCGAACGTGACGTTCGTGTACGAGAAGTTGTTGCCCTGGCAGCCCATGTAGCTGAGGCCGGGCACGGAGCCGCCCTGGAGGTTCTGGGAGAGGAGGCCGTAGGCGCGGCCGATGGCCGCGTTGGCGTAGTTGTACGGGCCGAGCGCTCCGATGCCGCTGTTCATGCCGAGCTCGTGCCGAATCGGGCCGTTCACGACCACGAGGTTCGCCATCGAGCTGGTGCTGCTGATCCGCGCCGAGATCTCCGTCGAGGCGAGCGCGAGGATGACGGGCAGGTGGGCGGGCTCCGCGCCGGCCATGACGGCGTTGACCGCGACCTTCTCGACCGTGAACTCCCACTCCTCGCGATAGTTCGTCGGCCGCAGCCTGGCGACGATCTCGTCGCGCTTGCGGCTCGTGCCGGCCAGCATCGCCTCGACCCGCTCCTCCG
>JAWVCV010000201.1:0-4250 GCA_033858115.1 Gaiellaceae bacterium | reverse complement strand
CGAGCATCTCCGGGCTGATGATCCCGACGGCGATCGGGATCGCGACCGGGATCAGCGCGGGCAGCATCATCTTCTTGATCGCCGACTTGGCGACGATGTCGACCGCGCGGCTGTAGTCGGGCCGCTGAGTGCCCTCCATGATCCCGGGCATCTCCTTGAACTGGCGGCGCACCTCGACGACGACCTCACCCCCGACGCGGCCAACCGCCGTCATCGCGAGCGCCGCGAAGAGGAACGGCATCATCCCGCCGATGAAGAGGCCGGCGATCACGTAGGGGTCGCCGAGGTTGAAGCTGACGTTCAGGCCCTCCTCGTCCAGGCCGCGGGTGTACTCGTCGAAGAGCACGAGCGCCGCGAGGCCGGCCGACCCGATCGCGTAGCCCTTGGTCACCGCCTTCGTCGTGTTGCCGACGGCGTCCAGCGGGTCCGTGATCGCCCGGACGGACTCGTCCAGCCCGGCCATCTCGGCGATCCCGCCGGCGTTGTCGGTGACGGGCCCGAAGGCGTCGAGAGCGACAATCAGGCCACACATCGAGAGCTGTGCCATGACCGCGACGCCGATCCCGTAGAGGCCGGCGATCTCATAGGCCGCGATGATCCCCGCTGCGATCACGATCACCGGAGCCGCGGTCGCCCGCATGCCGACGGCGAGCCCCTCGATGATGTTGGTCGCGTGACCGGTCTGCGACGCCTTCGAGATCGACTTGACGGGATTCCAGCGCGAGCCGGTGTAGAACTCGGTGATCGCGACCAGGAGGAACGTGATCGCGAGGCCGACGAGCGCCGAGCCGTAGAGCTCGCCGAAGCTGAAGCGGCCCTCGTCGAACGCCATGGTGACCGGGATGAAGCCGATCGCCGACAGCACGGTGGCGACGATCACGCTCTTGTAGAGCGCGTTGATGATCGAGCCGCCCTTGCCGATGCGGGCGAAGTAGATGCCGATCACGGACGCCAGGATCGAGATCCCGCCGAGCGCCAGCGGGAAGAGCGGCAGGTTCCCGAGTGGAAAGGCCGTCCCGAGCAGCATCACGGCGACCGCGGTGACCGCGTACGTCTCGAAGAGGTCGGCCGCCATGCCCGCGCAGTCGCCCACGTTGTCGCCGACGTTGTCCGCGATCACGGCGGGGTTGCGCGGGTCGTCCTCGGGGATCCCGGCCTCGATCTTGCCGACGAGGTCGGCGCCGACGTCGGCGGCCTTCGTGAAGATGCCGCCGCCGAGGCGCGCGAAGACGGAGATCAGGGAGCCGCCGAAGGCCAGGCCGATCAGGGCGTCGATCGCTGTCTCCTGGCTCTTGTCGAACGCGACCGTCAGGAGCCCGTAGTAGCCGGCGACGCCGAACAGGCCGAGCCCGACGACGAGCAGCCCGGCGACCGAGCCCGCCTTGAACGCGACATCGAAGGCCGGCCGCAGCCCCTGCTTGGCGGCTTCGGCCGTGCGCACGTTCGAGCGCACGGCGACGTTCATGCCGATGAACCCGGCCGCGGCCGAGAGGGCGGCGCCGATCGCGAACCCGATCGCGGTCGACCAGCCCAGATCGGGATAGAACCCGATCGCGAGGAACGGCACCACCGCCACGGCTGCGATCGTCGTGTACTGGCGGCGGAGGTACGCCGCGGCGCCCTCCTGGACGGCGCGGGCGATCTCCTGCATCCGTTCGCTGCCGGCCGGCTGCTGCAGCAGCCACCACGTGAAGTAGAGCCCGAATCCGACCGCGACACCCGCGCAAACGAGCGCAAAGGCCACCGCGTGGTCATTGAAGAAATCCATCAACCCTCCGTCTGAATTACCCCGTCACAAACTCAACGCCGAGGTGTCCCCGGCGCGGCGGATTATCTATCACAAGCGGCCGGACGTGCCCCGGTTCAAGAGGGAGCGGCCACCGCCTCGGCGTAGGCAAGCTGGAGGTTGGCCGTCACCTGCTGGAGGTCGCGCTCGAGCTCGGCCGGCACCGCTCCCGCGAGTACCGGCACGAGTGCCCTCAGCGCCTCGATCGCGAGGCGGGCCTGGTCGAGGTCTCGGTGCTCCGGCGAGAGCCTGTGAAAGGCGAGCGAGGAGACGGTCGAGAGCGTTTGCACGAGCAGGTCGGACACCTTCAGCTGCTCCAGCGCCTGCAGGAGCTCGTCCTCGGTCACCTGCGGCTCGTCAGCCACGGACCGGCAGACCCGTTTGCTCGGCGTAGATCTCTTCCAGCGTCGCCCCCTCCTCGAAGCGGGCGATCTGACGCTCCGCGGCGTTTCGTTCGGGCAGGGCGAGGTACGCCGCCGTTCCGATCTCGCCCGCGACCGGCGCCACCCATTCGAGCAGCCGCTCCAGCCGCGCTCGCGTCGGCAGCACATCGCCGCGCGCGAGGTCGATGAAGTCGCCGGAGAGGCCGTAGCGGATCGCCCGCCAGGTGTTCTCCTCGATCAGCCGGTGCGGCTGGTCGTCGAGCGACTCCCCCTCGTCGTAGGCTCTGGCGATCCGCGCCGCGATGGACGTCGTGAAGGCGGCCAGCGCCTGGGACTCGCCGAGGTCGGGCTGGGCGTCGGCGATGCGGATCTCGACCGTCGGGAACATCAGGTGCGGCCGCACGCTCCACCAGAGCTGCGTGTGCTCGGTGACCGAGCCGGTCTCGTAGAGGAAGCGCACGTAGTCCTCGTAGGCCTGCCAGGACGGCAACGCGTCCGGGACGCCGCAGCGTGGAAAGAAGCGCGTAAAGATCTGCGTCCTCGCCGAGTGCAGGCCCGTGTTCACGTTCTCGACGAACGGGGAGCTCGCGGAAAGCGCGAGGATCTCCGGCAGAAAGTTCCGGAGCCCGTTCGTGACGGCGATTGCGCGGTCGGCGCCCCGAATTCCGACGTGCACGTGCAGGCCGAAGGTGTTGTTGCGCCAGACGACGTAGCGGAGGAGCTGGTCGTTGCGTCGGTAGTGCGGCGTGTCGATGATCCGCTGCTCCTGCCATCGAGACCAGGGGTGCGTGCCGGTGGCGCCGAGGGCGATCCCCATCGAGTCGACGAGCGCCTGCAGCTGGACGCGGCGCTCGGCCATCGTCGCCGGCACGTCCGCGAACGTCTCGCAGCGGCCGGTCTTGACCTCCACCTCGGATGCGATCAGCTCGCCGACCAGGTTCGGCGCGAGCGGCGTCCCCTGCGCGGCGGCCTGGACGTCCTCGAACCGGTTGACGAGGCCGAGGGTGGTGGGGTCGAGAAGCGCGAACTCCTCCTCGACGGCGACCGTGAAGTCCGTGCCCTGCTCGAAGCCTTCGCGGGACGCCTCCAGGAGCTCTTCGTAGCCGACGCGCTGCTCGTCACCCATGCGCGGGAGGCTACTGGAAGGGTTCCAGCAGACGGCGCGCAACGCCGGCCCAGCTCCAGCGGGCGACCGCGACCTCCCGAGCGGCCGCGCGGATCGCTGCGCGATCGTCGTCGGGGAGCGAGACGAGCTCGCGCAGCTTCTCGGTCAGGTCCGCGACGTCGCCGGTCCTGAAGCTCGACAGGTGCCGCAGGTGCGGCGGGTGGGCCGACTCGAGGCCCTCCGCGATCTCCGCCAGCCCGGAGTGCCGCGCGACGAGCGGCGGCGAGCCTGCAGCCGCCGCCTCGGCGGCGACCATCCCGAACGCCTCCGGGAAGATCGAGGGGACGACTGTCGCGTCGGCCAGGGCGAGCAGGTGCACGAGATGCCGGTGCTCGAGCGGCCCCGTGAACAGCGTTCGCGGGCCGGCCAGCCGCTCGAGCTCTTCGCGGTAGTCGCCGAAGCCGACGACGACCGCACGGGCGTCGACGTCCTTCAGCGCATCGAGCAGGACGTGAACGCCCTTGTTGTAGAGGAGCTTGCCGAAGTAGACGACCGTCGGCTCGTCGCCGGCGAGGAACTCCGCCAGGCGCTCGACGTTTCCTTCGTCGGGCAGCCGCTCTTCGTCGTTCGCCGGATTCGGCGGATCGCGACGCGCTTCCGCGACGAGCCCCGCAAGCGCCTCGGCGCGTGGGCGAGGGCGCCAGTCGTCCACGTCGACGCCGGGGGGCACCTCCGAGACGCGCCCGACGTCTCCGACGACGTCCTGAAGCACCTCCCTGATGTGTCCCGAGCCGACGAAGACGGCCTTCGCGGCCGTGAGCGACTCCCGGCCCCAGCGGGCGAGCTCGTCGTTGCCGCGGATCGCGTACTCGAGCTCAGAGCCGTGTGCCTTGACGGCGGACGGAGCGCCGCTCGCCGCAGCGACCGGTCCGCCCAGGAGCACGTGGTTGGCGAACACCAGGTCGGCCGGGAGGCG
>JAWVCV010000200.1:0-3611 GCA_033858115.1 Gaiellaceae bacterium | reverse complement strand
CCGGGATCGTGTCCGGGCTCGACCGGACGATCGACGGAGAGAACGGCAAGCTCACCGGCCTGCTGCAGACGGACGCCGCGATCAATCCCGGGAACTCGGGCGGGCCCCTCGTCGACCGCCTCGGCCGGCTCGTCGGGATCAACACCGCCGGCGTGCGGCAGGGCGGTGCGGAGAACATCGGCTTTGCGATCGCGATCGACGGAGCGCTGCCTGTGATCACACGGATCCGCCGCGTCCCCCCCGCGGCGAGAGGATGGCTGGGGATCGCCTACGGCTCGGTGGACACCGACGCGGCGGCGGTCCAGCTCGGCCTCGACGCGTCCGTGCGTGGAGCCGCCGTGACGGTCGTCTACCCGGGCGGGCCCGGCGACAGAGCCGAGCTGGCGGTCGGCGACGTCATCGTCGCGGCCGGTGGCACCGGCGTCGAGTCCGCGGCTGCGCTAAGCAGGATCCTCGCCAGGCTGGACGTCGGCGACGAGGTCGAGCTGGAGCTGATCGACAGCGCCGGGCCGCGGCTCGTCCGCCTCACGCTCGTGCGTCGCCGCTGAGCCGCGCCCGCAGCTCGTCCGGCACCGGCACGCTCTCGGCGCGCTCGTAGTCGTAGGAGACGAGCACGCTTCGCGCCTCCGCGACGATGCGCTCGCCGGCGGCGATCTGGTGCTCGAGATCGAAGCTCTTCGTCCCGATCCGCGAGCACCTTGACCGCACCTCGACCTCCTCGCCCTGGCGCAGCTCGGCGCGGAAATCGATCTCCACCCGGGCGAGGATGAAGTCGTAGAGGCCGCCGAGGACGCCGATTCTCGACTCCTCGAGATACGTCGAGAAGACGGCGTTGTTGACGTGGCCCATCGCGTCACAGTCCCGAAAGCGGACGCGCTCGCGATGGACATATGGGTACGAGGCCACGCTGCCTTCTACCATCACGGTCGTGAACAAGTTCGAACGGCAGGCGGCGATCCTGCGTCTGGTCGAGGAGCAGGAGCTCGCGACGCAGGCGGACGTCGTCCGCGCGCTCCAGGACGAGGGCCTGGACGCGGTGCAGGCGACGGTCTCGCGGGACATCGCACAGCTCGGGCTCGGCAAGGTTCGCTCCGCCGACGGCCGCCTCGTCTACGCCCGCTCGGGCGCAGCCGACCTCGACCGGATCAACGAGCTCTCGGCGGCGCTGCGCCGCTGGGCGATCGGCGTCGAGCCGGCGAGCAACCTCGTCGTCGTACGGACGCCGCCCGGGCACGCGAACGCGCTCGCGCTCGCCGTCGACGCGGCCGCGCTGCCCGAGCTGGCCGGCTGCATCGCCGGCGACGACACGATCTTCCTCGCCCTGCGGGACGGCAGCTCCGCCGCCGAGCTGGCGGAGAAGATCCGGCACCTCGCCGGCGACGAGTAGGCCCGGACGGTGGCCGATCCTCTCCTCCGCGAGCAGAAGCGCCTCTACGGGCTGCCGGCGGCGAAGTTCACCACGGCCCGAAACGCGCGTGCCAAGGAGCTGCGCAAGGACGACCCGGAGCTCGCGGACGCGGTCGCGAAGCTGCCGAAGCCGAGCGTGGCCGCGGCCGCCGTCAACGAGCTCGTCAGGGAGGATCCGTCGGAGGTGCGTGCCCTCGTGCAGTCGGGCAAGCGTCTGCGGGCCGCCCAGGAGCATGCCGTCGCCGGGAAGGGCGACGCGCCCCTGCCGGGCGCGGTGCAGGAGCATCGGGCTGCGCTCGACCGCGTCCAGCGCGAGCTGCGCCGCCGGAAGCTCTCCGCCCCGACGCTCGAGAAGGCGATCCAGTCGGTGCGGGTCGCCTCGGTCGACCCGGAGCTGCAACCGCTCCTCGAGCGCGGGACGCTGCACGAGGATCTGCACGCCGCCGGCTTCGGCCTCGACCCGAGCCTCGTCCCGTCCAGAGGCAAGAAGCCCTCTCCGAAGCCTGCGCGAGCCGACGCGGCCGCAGCCAAGAAGCGCGAGCGGCTCCGGACTGCCCGCAAGGGGCTCGAGGTGGCCGAGGCCGCTCTCGACGAGGCGACCAGGCGCGCCAAGGCCGTGCAGCGAGACCTCGACCGAGCGGCGAAGGACGTCGAGCGGGCTCAGCGTGCGGTGGACGAGGCCTCTAGCTGAGAGGGCCGCTGCTCAACCGGGCGTGACGACCTTGAGCCCGGCCGGGGAGACAAGCGCGTCGTAGGTCCCCAAGCCAAGCGACAACGGCTTGCCGTTGAGCCGCGCAGTCAGGTTGGACGCGGCTCCGATGCGTACCCAGAGCCGCTTGGCGTTCGCGTCCACCTTGCCGCCTTGGGTCAGCGTTCCCGTGTAGACGACCTTCCCCTGGGCCGATCCCCTGCGGACCTCGAGCCAGCTGTCTCCTTTGGAGGCCGTCAGCAGCAGCCTCGTTGGCGCCCGCGCGGGCTTCGGCTTTGCAGGCGTCACGGGCGCCGGCACCGTCTCCTCCTTCGGCGGGGGCGCCTGGGTGATCGGGACGGGCGAGCTGGCCTCGAGTACCCCCGCGGCGGTTGCGGTCGCCGAGGGCTCGTCCGCTCGCGTCTCGCGCACGACGAGGCCGACCAGCACGGCGGCGGAGACCAGCAGCACCGTTGCACAGACCCGCTCGAGCAGAGTTTGCGGCATGCCGGCCGGAGGTTAGCGCGCTCGCCACAGGATTGAGGCCGAGCTCACCGACGACCGGGGCGCCGGCCAAACCAGCCTCGTCGCGAGGCGCGTCCAGGCCGCGGCGGCAGCTCGCTCCCCTCGAGCAGAGCGGCGGGGACGTCGGACGCCATCCAGCGCCCCAACGAGCCGAGCGCGTCGGCTGCCGCGGCAAGCCCAGCCGCGCGCACCGACGGAGCGTGTGCGTCGCTCGCAAGCACGTGCGCGAGCTCGAGCTCGAGTAGCCGGAGCGCGCACTTCTTCGAGCGTGCGCCCATGCGACCGTCGACCGACCCTGCGGTGAGCTGGACGAGCGCGCCGCCGCGCACGACTTCGCGCAGCCGCTCCGGCTCGGCCTGAACCTCGGGATTCCGCTCGGGATGGGCCAGCAGCGTCACGATCCCGGCTGAGCGCAACCGGAAGACGATGTCTGCTAGGCCCATCGGCCAGCCGACGTAGGGAAACTCGAGCAGCAGCAAGTGCGGGTTGCCGCCGAGCCCGAACCCGGCACGCTCCTCCGGCGAGAGGCTGACGAGCCGGCCGAGGTCGACCTCTCCCCCAGGCAGCACCTCGATCTCGATCGCCGCCTCGCGGGCGGCACCGGTAAGCGCTGCAACCGCCGTGTGCATGCGCTCAGCCGTTGTCGGCCAATCTTCGCGCACGTGCGGTGTCGCCGCCACCGTCCGAACGCCGTCTTTCCGCATCGAACGGAGCACATCGAGCGATTCCTCGAGCGTCCGGGGCCCATCGTCCACACCGGGCAACACGTGCGTGTGAAGGTCGATCACCGGCCGAACTTATCTGCCGCGCACCTAGACCGCCCTACCCGATGGGTAGGTTGCGGTTTGGTCCAACGGGCACTAGTTTTGGACTCAGCTTCACAAGTGGGGGGAACAGTTTTTTGACAGGGGACGAGCAGCACGGCGGGCCAGCGCTCGCGACGTATCTGTCCGTTTTGCGGCGACGGATGTGGGTCGTTCTGCTTTTCGCG
>JAWVCV010000199.1:0-3353 GCA_033858115.1 Gaiellaceae bacterium | reverse complement strand
TCCGCGGGCCCCCTACGCTGGCTAGACGATTCCCCTTGCAGGTCTCGGGGACACGTCCCTACCGGCTGGCACCTCCACTGCCCGTACTGGAAATCTCCACTGCCGGACCACCTCCTTTCCGCGGTATCGAGAATGTAGCAGGCGATCTAGACGTCGACGCGCACCCAGCCGTCCTCGACCCGGACGGGGAAGGCGGCGACGGGCTCGAAGGCAGGCAGGGTCAGCGCGGCGCCGGTGGTGATGTCGAACCGGGCACCGTGCCGGGGGCAGATCGCGACGCAGGAGTCCGGGTCCCACTCGCCTTCGCAGAGGGGGCCGTCGTCGTGCGAGCACCGATCCTCGATCGCATAGAGCCGGCCGCCGCAGTTGTACACGCCGATCGCGATCGGCCCGGACCAGACGATCTTCACATGGCCGGGAGGAAGCTCCTCGACCGGGCAGACGTCGACAGTCACTAGGTGATCGTCAGGTCGCCCGCGCCGGACCACTCGTCGGGGAGCGGCGTCCCCTTCGACTTGTGCAGCGCCACCTTGAGGACGCCGAGGCCGAGGATCGCGCACTTGAGCCGGACCGGGGTCAGCGGGATCCCGATCTCCTCGAGCAGCTCCTCCTTCGGCATCTGCGCCACGTCCTCGGCGGTGCGACCGACGACGATCTCGGTCAGCATCGAGGTCGCGGCCTGCGAGATCGCGCAGCCACGCCCCTCGAAGCCGACGCCGGCGATCGTGTCGCCGTCGAACCGCAGCGAGACGGTCACCTCGTCGCCGCAGAGCGGGTTCTGCCCCTCCGCCTGGGCGTCCGGCGCCTCGAGCAGCCCGTGGCCGCGCGGGTTCTTGTAGTGGTCGAGGATCAACTCCCTGTAGAGCTGGTCAAACTCGCTCAAGCGAACACCTCGCGCGCCCGTTCCAGGCCCGCGACCAGGCGGTCGATCTCCTCGACGGTCGTGTAGAGGTAGAAGCTGGCGCGGTTCGTTGCGACGACGCCGAGCTTGCGCATCAGCGGCTGGCAGCAGTGGTGACCGGCGCGGATCGCGACCGCTTCGATGTCGAGGATCTGCGCCACGTCATGGGGGTGGACGCCCTCGACGTTGAACGAGACGATCCCGGCGCGGCGTCCGGCAGGCGGCCCGTAGGTGGTCACCCAGGGCAGCTCGCCCAGGCGCTCGAGCGCGTAGGCGACGAGCCGGTGCTCGTGCTGCTCGATCGCGTCGAAGCCGACCTCGCTCAGGTAGTCGATCGCGGCGCCGAAGCCGACTGCCTCCGCCATCGGCGCGGTACCCGCCTCGAACTTGTGCGGCAGCGCCCCCCAGGTCGTCTTCTCGTCGCCGACCGAACGGATCATGTGCCCGCCGAGCAGGAACGGCTCCATCTGCTCGAGCAGGTCGGCCCGGCCCCAGAGCGCACCGACGCCGCTCGGGCCGCACATCTTGTGGCCGGAGACCGCCAGGAAGTCGCACCCGAGCGCCTGGACGTCGAGCCTGCGGTGGGGAGCCGCCTGCGCGGCGTCGCAGACGACGATCGCGCCGCGCTCGTGCGCCCAGGCGGCCACCTTCTCGACCGGGTTGTTCGTGCCGAGCGAGTTCGAGGTCAGGCCGATCGCCACGAGCTTGACGGCGCCCTCGCCGGCGACCTCGTCGAGGAGCTCCAGCTGCAGCTCGCCGTGGTCGTCGAGCGGCAGCATCCGGAAGTCGGCGCCCGCGCGGTTCGCCATGTACTGCCAGGGCACGAAGTTGGAGTGGTGCTCGAGCTCGGTGACGAGGACGACGTCTCCAGGCCCGAGGTTGTTCATCCCCCAGGAGTACGCGACCAGGTTGATCGCCTCGGTCGCGTTGCGGACGAAGATGACCTCGCGGGCCGACGATGCGTTCAGAAGGACGCGAACCTTCTCGCGGGCGCCCTCGAGCTCCTCGGTGGCGCGCTCGGCGAGCTTGTAGACGCCCCGGTGGACGTTGGCGTACGACGTCTCGTAAAAGTGCGTCATCGCCTCCAGCACCTGGCGCGGCTTCTGCGCCGAGGCGGCGGAATCGAGGAAGGCGACCGGCTTCCCGTTCTGGAGGTGCTCGAGGAAGGGGAAATCGGCGCGCACTCGCTCGACGTCGAGCTTGGCGGTCGCGGTTACGGCCATGCCCTCATGGTAGATCAGCCGCGGGGGTCTACCTTGCCGTTGCCGTGGGCGCGCACCGCGATCTCCCGCTCGCGCTGCACGGCGGCGGCCGCCCCGGCCAGCAGCTCGGCCAGCAACTGCATGCGTGCGTGCTCCGAGGTCAGCTGCAGGAGCCGCTGCTTCAGCTCGGGCGCGAACTCGAACCGCCCGGCGAGCTCGAAGGAGAGCTGCTCCGCCTCCAGCCGCGGCTCGGCGACCTCCGCGCCCGTCAGCTCGACGAGCCGGTGGAAGAGCTCGAGCGCGTTCTCCGTGTCCTTTGGATCGGCGGCGCCGGGCTCGTCCTCGATCGGCTCGACCAGACCCGTCTGAAAGGAGCGGCCCTCGGTCAGCTCGAGCAGCCGGAAGCGAGCGCCACCCTCGGCGACGATGTTCAGCCGTCCGTCGTCGAAGCGGTCGAGCACCTCCGTCACCGCGGCGCGGGTGCCGATCTCGCGCAGGCCGTCTTCGTCGGCGTAGATGAGCCCGAACTCGAGGCCCTCCGTCAGGCACTCGCCGATCAGCTCCTGGTAGCGGTCCTCGAAGATGTGCAGCGGAATCTGCTCCGTGGGCAGCAGCACGATCCCGAGCGGGAACAGGCCGAGCTCGCTCATTGCGGAAGCCTACTGGCGCTCGCGCCGCCCGAAGTGGCCGCGCGAGACCATCGAAAGGACGGTGACGCCATCCTGGTTCACGAGCTCGCCGCGGATCCGCACGGTGCCGCGGTCGGGACGCCGCTCCGACGGGGTCGTCTCGAGCACGGTCAAGCGCCCGCTCAGCGTGTCGCCAGGACGGACCGGGGCAAGCCAGCGCAGCTCCTCGATCCCAGGAGATCCTTGACTCGACGGTCCGCCGAGCATCGAGTCGACGTAGAGGCGCATCCACAACGAGCCCGTGTGCCAGCCGCTCGCGATCAGGCCGCCGAAGACCGACTCCTGCGCGGCTTGCGGGTCGACGTGGAAAGGCTGCGGGTCGAACTGGCGCGCGAAGGCAACGATCTCCTCCTCCGTCACCGAGGTGCTTCCGAGCTCGAACACCTGCCCCGGCTGGAAGTCCTCGAAGGTGAGATCGCTCACGGTGGCAGCCTATGGCTATCGTGACCGGGCGTTGAGCGAATACGTCTACACGATGTACCGGGCCGACAAGTTCTACGGCCCCGACCGGCAAGTGCTGGCAGGCATCTCGCTGTCGTTCCTGCCCGGCGCGAAGATCGG
>JAWVCV010000198.1:0-9221 GCA_033858115.1 Gaiellaceae bacterium | reverse complement strand
CGATCAACTACCGCAACCCCGACCCGGATTGCGATCTCGACTACGTCCCGAACGCGGCGCGCGAGGTCGAGCTCGAAGTCGCACTGTCGAACGCCATGGGTCTCGGCGGCCACAACGGTTGCGTCCTCCTAGGTCGGGTCGATTAGCTCCTGCGTCAGCTCCCGCGGCGAGGCGACCACCGCGTCGGCGAGCTGGAGCGCGTCGGGTGCAGGGGGATAGTGCGCGTTCGGGACCGCGATCACGCGCATCCCGGCCGCGTGGGCAGCGCGGATGCCGTTGGACGAGTCCTCGATCGCCGCGGCGCGGCCGGGCGGCACGTCCAGCCGCCGGAGTGCTTCGAGATAGACGTCCGGCGCCGGCTTGCCGTGGGCGACCTCCTCGGAGGAGACGACCGCCGCGAACAGCTCTGCGATGCCCGCTTGCTCGAGCACGAGCTCGATCAGCGGGCGGTTCGAGGAGGACGCGACTCCCAGCGTGAAGCCGTCGGCGAGCCGGCGGACCGCCTCGACGGCGCCGTCGATCAGCGGCAGCGAGCCGTGGTAGCGCTCGAGCATCCGCTCGACGACCTCGGCGTTGATCTCCTCCGGTGACTCGGGCAGGCCGATGCGCTCGTGCATGTAGTGCGACCACTCGGGCGAGCTCATCCCCATCATTTCCGCCTGCGCGCCCTCGTGCCAGTCGCCGCCGCGCTCGCGCGCGAGGCGCTCGCGCACGTCATCCCACACCTGCTCGCTGTCGACGATGACGCCGTCCAGGTCGAAGACGACCGCGTCGATCACGAGCCGCTGTAGTCGCCGCCTAGGCGGATGAGCGGCGGACCGACCGCGCCCGGCTCGGCGCGCTCGACGGCGCCGACAAAGAGGGTGTGATCGCCGGCGGGATGCTCGGCGACGAGCTCGCACTGGAGCCAGCCGAGCGCGCCTTCGAGGAGGGGCCCGCGTGGTGTGTCGCGCACGTCGATGCCGTGCCAGAGCGCGATTGGCGGCACGCCGCGCGCGAAGTGCTGGGCCAGGTCTTGCTGCTCCGCGCCGAGGAGGGAGACGGCAAAGCCGCCTGCCGCGCGCAACAGCTCGTGCAGCGCAGCCTGTCTCGCGATCGAGATCCCGACGAGCGGGGGCTCGAGCGCGAGGGACATCAGCGAGGCGACCGTGAGCCCGAGCCGCTCGCCCTCGAGGTCGACCGTGACGACGCCGACCCCGGCGGGGTAGCGCCGCAAGACCTCCTTCAACTCGTCGCCGCTCGCCACGGCGCCGATCTTAGGGGTTCGACCCTAGACGGCCTTGCAGAGCGAGTCGCCGGCGAGGAACTCCTTCTGGACCAGGTGCTGCCGCAGGTCGAAGTCCCGGTCGTAGACGCCCAGCGCGTCGGCCTCCCAGTAGACGTCGGGGGTGACGCCGGGGCCGATGATGGTGGCGCGATAGCGGGTGCCGTTCCCCTCGGGGCGGGCGCCATGGCGGTAGAAGCCGTAGCAGAACTTCCCCGTTCCCTTGTGCATGAGGAAGCTGTTCTCCCGCTTCCAGCCGCTGCCGTAGGCCGAGTTGAACGTGTCCAGGTACAGGTTGCGGCCGAACGTGTCGAGCGGCACGCCGGTCGAGGTGGACTTCAGCCCGTAGACCGGCTTGCCGAGGTAGGTGAACGAGCCAAAGATGTGGTGGTACTTCTTGTACGCCCAGTTCAGGTTGACGGTGAGCTCGGGCAGCGGGCCCTGCCAGTGCGAGAGCCGGAGTTCCCAGACAGCCGCCTTCGCGCTGGCGTTCAGCCCGTAGTTCGGCAGCATCCGCTGCCAGGACTGGAGCGCCCAGTACGAGCCGTCGGCAGCCTTGCAGCCGGTCACGAACCACTGCAGCGCAGGGCCGTCGTAGGCGCTGCAGGCGTTCTTGAACGTCTTCCACACGTCGCGCTTGTACGTCCCGTAGCCGCCGGAGTAGTCGAGCTTGAACTCGACCTGCTTCCTGGACGGCGTCGCCTGAATTGCGTTCACGGCACCCCAGGCGAGCACGTTCCAGCGCTTGCCGCGGGCGTTGAAGCTGACGAGCGCCTGGCCGTTGTTCGCCACCTGCAGTGAGACGTCGCTGGCGTTCCGGTCGATGATCTCGGAGGCGAGCGCGGCCGCTGGTGCGATGCAGAAGGCGGTTGCGACAGCGAGCGTGGCGATGAGACGTGAGCGCAAGGAAGAACCCCGTTCCTGGAGGAGGACTACTCCAGTTCTCGGCGGGGCCCGCCTCTGCCGCGACCACTGACATGAGGGATTCTCTGTTAGTTACGAGTTAGGAAAGCACGAGGGGCGGGCTCCAGCCCGCCCCTCGTTCGCTGCGTTTCCGGACCGGCGTCAGGCGGGTCTGACCGCCGCCCGGTCGCGAGTCAGGACGACGCCGAGCCCGATCATCCCGACGCCGAGCAGGAGGTGCAGCCAGTCGTCGGCGTCGTTCGCGGGGATCCAGTCTGCGCCGCCGGCGAGCCCGAGCAGCCAGAGCACGATGTAGATCGCGCCGCCGCCGATCAGAAAGGTGCGGGCGCCGCTCGCAGTCGCGGCGAGCGCGAGGCCGGCGACGCCGAAGAGCCCATGGACGATGTTGTGCAGGATGCTCACCTTGAAGATGCCGAGCAGCTCCGCGTTGCCGTCGTTGCCGGCGAACTCGAGGCCGTCGTAGAGATTCGTGGTGATACCGGGGATGAACCCGGCGATGCCCACCAGCAGGAAGACGATTCCCACCAGGCGGGCGACGTTCTGAACAGGGGTGCGATTCATTGCCAACCTCCCGGGTGAATGGGCGAGCACGGGTGTTCCGCGCCGCCTGCGCGTTTCCTGCTGATTCGGCGGCCCCGGCCGGGCGGTTCATCGTCCCGGGATGTGTGAGGCGGGGCGCCGTATGACGCCCCGCCTCGTGATGCGAGCTAGCTCCCGTAGGAGATCTTCAGCAGCTCGGCGCTGCTGGAGAACGTCGACAGCAGCGGGCCCGCGCAGCTGACGGCGACCGCGACGTCGCCGTTGCCGGTCGTGCCGCTGACGTAGTCGGCGAGCGTTCCCGTCGGCGTCGCCTTCGTCTCGACCTCGGTAGGCCCGACCGACCGGCTGCCGAGTGACGTCCAGGCGGCCGTCCGCCAGTTCCAGATCGAGAGCGTCTGGGTGCAGGCGGACGAGTTGAAGCCCCGGTACGTGGTGCTCAGGCTCGTCAAGGTGTTCGGAACTCCGGTGATGCGGCCCCACCAGCTGACGGTCGAGCCCGAAGAGGCGACGCGGAAGTAGACGCCGTCGTCGACACCGAGGCTCGAGACGCCGCCGCTCTGAAACGCGCCGGCAGTGAGCGTGAGGATGCTGGGGAAGCCCGTCAGCGTCGCCGGCGGCGGCACGGGTGCAGGCGCAGGCGCGTTGTACTCGTCCGTGTCGCCGGCGCTGGTGCAGCCCGGGTCAGCCGGGTAGTCGACCTTGCCGTCGCCGTCGTCGTCGACGCGGTTCGAGCAGGCGGCGGCGGGCGGTGGAGGCGGCGTGGAGCCCGAGCCGGCCTGCGTTCCGAACGCCTGCGCCCAGTAGATCCGGCCGGTGCTGCTCGAGGCCGCTCCGACGCCGATCGAGCGGTAGGTCGCGTTCTCGATGTTCGCACGGTGGCCCGCCGAGCCCAGCCACCCCTGCATGACCGCATCGGCGGTCGCGTAACCGTAGGCGATGTTCTCACCCCAGCCGGCGCTGCCGGTCGGATAGCCGCAGGCCTGTAGCCGCTCTGCCGTCGTCCGGGCGACCGGCGGGGCCGGGTCGTTGTGCGTCATGTAGACGTACTTCGCCATGTGACGCGCCTTCCAGACCGACGCGTTCGTCAGCGTCGTCGAGACGGTCAGCTGCGACAGCCCGAGCGATGCCCGGTGCTGGTTGACGAGCTCGGTCACCCGTGCGGTGAGATCCTGGCGCGGCGTTCCCCAGTCAGCGCCGGGCGCGCAGTCGCCGACGACGGCGCCGGCGGCTTGTGGTGAGCCCGGGACTCCGGCGGGCGCGGTGACGGCGAACGCTCCGACCGCTGTGATCAGGGCAAGCGCGCGTGTCAAGAACTGTGTGTTTTTCATCTCTACCCTTCGTGTCGATGCACGGTCGACGCATCGAGTCTGCCGAGCGTCAACCACGTGCGTCCCCGGCCGAAGACGGACGGCGACCCCCAAAGGTCGGCCAAGGTAGCCGACAATCGAGAGGTCTGCAAGCGGGCGGGTGCGGCGGTCATACGCGTGCAAGACGTCGGCGGCGCGCCCTTCTTGCGCTGCCTGCGCCGAAAGGCTGACCGAGAACCTACCCGGCGGGTGGTTGCGCGTCCGGGGTCGAGGCCGATAATCGAAGGTGAGGTTGGGGGACAGCTCCTGACCGAGCGAGCCTCCGGTGGACCGTTGGCGGCGACGGCCTGCTGGAGGCGTCGCTGTGTCTGGAGCACTTCGCTACGCCGCGGCAACTGCGGCACGTCCGACCGGGGCGAGCTCGCAGGCGACGGGCAGGTAGATCTTGAACGTCGTCCCCACGCCCGCCTCGCTGTCGAGCGAGATCGTGCCACCACCGTGCTGGACGATCCCCTTCACGGTCGCCAGGCCGAGTCCGGTGCCTTCGCTCTTCGTCGTGAAGTAGGGCTCGAAGACCCGGGCGGCCGTATCCGGGCTCATGCCGCAACCGGTGTCGCTGACGGCCAGCAGCGCGAAGCGGCCCGGTGGCAGGTCGAGGCCCTGGTTGGCGCCCACGATCGCGGACCCGACTTCGAGCTTGACCCGGCCGCCGAGCGGCATTGCATCGCCCGCGTTGACGACCAGGTTCACAAGCACCTGCTCGAGCTGGCCGCGGTCGCCGTCCACGAAGACCTCTTCCTCGGCGAGCACCGTGTCGAGCCCGACGTCTTCTCCGATCATCCGCTTGAGCAGACGCTCCATGTCGGCGACCACGTCGTTCAGGCCGAGAACCTCCGGCTGGAGCACCTGCCTGCGGCTGAACGCGAGCAACTGGCGCGTGAGGAGGGCGGCGCGATCGGCAACGCGGACGATCTCCGCGACTTCTTCGCGTGCGTCCTCGCCCGCCTCGAGCAGGCTGCCGGCGAGCTCGCCGTAGCCGCGAATGGCGAACAGCAGGTTGTTGAAGTCATGCGCGACGCCGGCGGCCAGGCGGCCCACGGCTTCGAGCTTGTGCCCCTGCCGGAGCTGCTGCTCGAGGCTGGCGCGCTCTCCCTCGGCCGACTTCCGCTCGGTGATGTCCATCGCGGCGCCCATCACACGCGCCGGGCGGCCGTGCTCGTCGACGAAGGCCCGGCCTCGCGAGAACAACCAGCGCACCTCACCGTCAGGCCGGCAGAGCCGGTACTCGGACTCGAAGGCAGCGCCCGTCGACAGGGCGGACTCGACTGCCTCACGGACGCCGTCCCGGTCGCGGGCGTCGACGAGCGCCAGAAACTCCTCGTAGCCGGCCGGGTCCGCGTCGTCGACGCCGTAGATCTCACGCAGGCTCTCCGACCACGTCGACGTGCCGGTCATGACGTCGAGGTCGTAGATCCCCACGCGGGCGGCGCCCTGTGCGAGCCGGAATCGCTCCTCGCTGCGCACGAGCTCGAGCTCCGTCTGCTCGTGGAGCGCAACTCTCGTCGCGAGCGCCTCGCGCGTCCTGACCAAGCTTCGCTTCATCCGGCACCTTGCTTGCGCAATGAAACGAGTTGCGGGTCGAGGTACGTCTCGCCCGTCGCCACGGCAGCAAGAGCCTCGAGGAGGTTCGCCGGCGGCGCATCCTTGAGCACGACCGCGTGCGCGCCCGCGTCGAAGGCGTCCCAGACGAACGGCTCGTCGGCGTAGCTCGTGTAGAAGACGATCGAGGACGTCGAGATCGCTGCGGCCCGCCGCGCCACCTCGAGCCCGGAGATGCCGGGCAGGCGGAAGTCGAGGACGACGACGTCGACCGGCTTGCCGGCAAGACGCTCGAGCGCTTGCTCGCCCGTCTCGGCGACCGCGGCGACCTCGTATCCTTCGTCGACGAGAAGTCGACGCAGCGCGTCGAGGATCGGCCGGCTGTCGTCGACTAGGAGGCAGCTGAGGGAACGCGTCATCCCTTGCAGCATCGGGTGGCGGCGGCCTCCGCGCCATCGGACATGTCTCTCGCGGGGCATCCCCCTTTTGCAGGATGCTCCCTCAGGAGGGTTTGGCGGAACGGCGCTCGTCGCCGGGGTGCGATGCTCGTTCCGAGGCAAGGACGCAGGGAGCGCTGATAGCTGCTGCTATCGGCTCGACTGAGGACGCGGCCTCGGTGCGAGCAGCGCGGCCCGGAGGCACAGCCGGTGTTTCGCCAAACCCTCCTAGCTAGGTGATGAGAGAGTCTCGGAGGGCACGCGCGACGGCTTGCGTCCGCGTGTCCGCCTCGAGCCTGGCCATCGCGTTCTTGACATGCGACCGCACCGTCAACGGCGAGATCGAGAGCTCGACGGAGACCTGCTCGTTGCGCATGCCGTCCGCGAGGAGCCGCAGGACCTCCCGTTCCCGCTTGGTCAGCTTGGGCAGGCGGTCGGCGGCCTGCGGGCCGGCGAGGACGCCCGCGAGCGCCGCGTCGACGTAGGTGCCCCCGTTCGCCACCATCCGCACTGCGCGCATGAGGTCGTCGAGCGGGGCCTCTTTCAAGAGGAACCCGTGCGCACCCGCGTCGAGCGCTTCGAGCAGCACCGCGCGCTCAGCGTTCGCGGTGTAGAGGATGATTGCGGTAGCCGCACCCTCGGCATGGAGCCGGCGCGCCACCTCGATCCCATCCGTGCCCGGCATCCGGATGTCGAGGATGGCGACGTCGGGCGCGTGCTGCGCGACGAGGAGCAGAGCCTGGTCGCCGTCGCGTGCGCGCCCGACGAGCTCGACCTCGTCCTCGCCGTCCAGGAAGCGGGCGACCGCCTCGACGATCGCGGGGTGGTCGTCCGCGATGATCACACGGTACGCCGCGCTCACTTCGTTTGGCTCAGGATCCGGCGCATGGCCGTAGACCTTACGCACGACCCGGCGAGCAGAACCGGCACGGCCGCTTGGACGTTCACGTCGCGGCGCAGACCGTGCGCGCCTGCAGCTAGATCCTCGTGTTCTCGGCAGCAACCCAGACGACGCCGATATGAATCCTAAGCGGACCGATATTGGACTCGGTCACCACATGTCCACAATAGTTGCCTGCGGTGGAGACGATTGCGGGCCGCTCGGCCCCCTGAACTGACTTGGCGGAGCGGAAATCCATCGATCTCGATGAGGAGCGGCGCGAGGACACGCGCTGGCCGCCTCCACCCATCGTCGAGATCCGTCACCTCCGGTACTTCCTCGCCGTGTACGAGGAGCTCCACTTCGGGCGAGCGGCGGCCCGGCTACACATCGCGCAGCCGCCCCTCTCGCAAGCGATCAGGAAGCTCGAGCGCGAGCTCGGCGTGCAGTTGCTGCTGCGAACGAGCCGCACCGTGCAGCCGACGGACGCCGGACGCGTCTTCGCCGAAGAGGCTCGGACGGTGGTTGCCGCCCTCGACGTCGCGGTCGTCCGCGCGCGTCACGCCGGCGGCGTCGGCGGCCGGCTCCGGATCGGGTGCGTGCCATACCTGCCGATGGAGTCGCTCTTACGGTTCCTCGGCGCGCTCGAGGCGCGTCAGCCCACGCTTTCCACGCACCTGACGCATCTGCAGAGCATGGAGCAGATTGCCCTGCTGCACAATCGAGAGCTCGATCTCGGGATCCTGCCCGCCGTGGACACGTACGAGAACATCGAGCAGGAGCCCATCTTCAGAGGTCCGGACATGTCGGTGTTCGTGCCGGTCGGACATCCCCTCGCGGCCAAGTCGGTCGTGACGCCGAACGACGTGCGCGACGAGACGCTCGTCATGTATCCGCGGTCGATCAACCCCGCGCTCCAAGCCCGGCTTCTCGCCCTGCTCGACGATGCCGGGTATCGGTTCCGTCGCCTCCATGAGTCCGACGGGGCGAGCGGTCGTGATCTGGTGCTGACGGTCGCGGAAGGCGCCGGCGTCGCGGTCGGCCCCTTCGCTGCGCAGAGCATCGACGACGCAGTCGTCGTTCGTCGGCCGCTCGAACCGGCGGTCCGGATGCCCGACACGGTTCTTGCGTGGCGCGCGGGCACCCCAGAGCCGCTGCGGGCGTCGCTCGAGGCGGCGCGGGAGATTGCGCGCGAACTGCGCGCGGCGGAGCAGGGGGCATGACCGGCATCGAGACGAGCTAGGTCTGGATCGGCCGAACAGTCGTATTGGACGCTGGGGCCAGTTCGTTGCAGGGTGGAGGCACGTCGCGCTCGATCAAACCCGACGTCCTGACCGCAGACGTCACGACGATTCATGTGCTCGTTGCGGAGGACGAGAAGCCGCTGCGTGAGGCAATTTGCGCGCTCGTCGCGGGAGAGCCGGGCATGGAGGTCGTCGGCTCGGCCGCGGACGCCGACGAGGCGATCGAGGTGGCGGCTCGCACGAAGCCGGACGTCGCGCTCGTCGACGTTCGGATGCCCGGCGGCGGCGGCGCCGCCGCTCGGGGCATTCGCGACCGCTCGCCCGGAACGCGCGTCGTCTCGCTGTCTGCCTACGACGACCAGGCGACGGTGCTCGAGATGCTCGGGGCCGGCGCCGTGGGCTATCTCGTCAAGGGCGTCGCGCCGGTCGAGGTGATCGAGGCGATTCGGCGCGCTGCGCGCGGGCAGGCAAGCCTCTCCGTCGACGTGATCACTGCGGTCGGGGCGGACATCGCCGAGGCCTCCGCCTCTCGCCGCCAGGCGCTGGAAGTGCTCCGGCGCAGCGAGCAGCGCTTCCGCGGCTTCCTCGAGTCGTCGCCGGATGCGGTCGTGATCGTCGACGAAGTCGGGGCGATTGCGCTGGTCAACGAGGAGACCGAGCAGATCTTCGGCTACAGACGGGAGGAGCTGGTCGGACGGCAGGTCGAGATGCTGTTGCCGGAGCGCTTCCGCGACGCTCATGGCGCTCATCGCGCCGGCTATCTCGCCGACCCGCGCACGCGTCCGATGGGTGCCGGTCTCGACCTCGCGGGGCTGCGGAAGGACGGCAGCGAGTTCCCCGTCGACGTCTCGTTGAGCTCGATGGAGATGGACGAGGGGCGACTCGTCACGGCCCGCGTACGCGACATCACCGAGCGCAAGCGAGAGGAGGACGTGCTGCACAAGAGCGACGAGCTGTTCCGTGCGTTGCTCGAGTCGGCGCCCGACGCGGTCGTGATCGCGGACGAGGACAGCCGCATCGTCCTCG
>JAWVCV010000197.1:0-2523 GCA_033858115.1 Gaiellaceae bacterium | reverse complement strand
CGAGTACTGGTGCCACAAGCACCGGCGCACCTGCCGCCCGGTGGAGAGCGCGAACAAATTCCTCTCCCGGTACCTGCTCGACACCGCGGCGCGGATCAGGCAGTTTGCGGACGCGCGCGACCCGCGGCGCGCAGCTGTCGTTCTTCACGGCGACGCGCGCGAGCTCGAGCTCGGCGGCCCCTACGACGGCGCCGTCACCTCGCCGCCGTACCCGGGGCTGATCGACTACCACGAGCAGCACCGGTACGCCTACGAGCTCCTCGGCCTCGACGACCGGCGCGAGCGCGAGCTCGGGGCGGCGGCACAGGGCACGAGCAAGGCGGCGATCGAGGAGTACGCCGGCGGGATCGCTGCGGTGCTGGCGCGGACGAAGGCGTCGCTGCGGCGCGGCGCGCCCGTTTGCATCGTCGTCAACGACCGGCGCGAGCTGTACCCGGAGATCCTCGCTCGAGCGGGGCTGCGGCTCGACGGCCGGCTCGAGCGGCACGTCAACCGCCGCACGGGGCGACGCTCCGGCGAGTACTTCGAATCGATCCTGATCTGTCGCTGAATCTCTAGACCTGCGTGACACTCCTGTGACGGACACTTCCGTACCGTCGGAGGTGTGCTCGCGCGCGCCGTCACCCACGCCCTCGTCGGGATCGAGCCCCGGCGGGTCGAGGTGGAGGCACACATCGACGTCGGCATTCCAGGCTTCGCAATCGTCGGGCTCGCCGACCGCGCCTGCGCCGAGGCGAAGCACCGCGTGCGCAGCGGCATCGGCTCGGCCGAGCTCGAGTGGCCGCTGAAGCGGATCACCGTCAACCTGGCCCCGGCCGGGCTGCGCAAGGAGGGCTCCGGCTTCGACCTCGCGATCGCACTCGCCGTCCTCGCTGCCTCGCGCCAGGTTCCGGCAGACCGGCTCGTGGAGCATGCGGCCGTGGGCGAGCTGGCGCTGGACGGGCGCATCCGGCCCGTGCGCGGGGCCTTCGCGGTCGCGGAGGGAGCGCGCCGCGCGGGGCTCGAGCGGATTCTCTGCGCGCCGGAGTCGGCGTGCGAGGCCGAGCTCGGCGGCGTCGAGGCCGTCCCTGTGCGCCATCTCGCGGAGGCGGTCGCCTACCTCCGCGGCGAGCTGCGGCCTCCGCCGGCCGAGCCGCCCGCCGAGGCGTCGGAGCCCGATCCTCCCGACCTCGCCGACGTCCGCGGCCAGGAGCGGGCGCGGCGGGCGCTCGAGCTTGCGGCTGCAGGCCGCCACAACCTCCTGCTCGCGGGGCCGCCAGGCACCGGCAAGACGATGCTCGGCAGGCGGCTGCCCTCGATCCTGCCGCCGCTCGAGCCGCGCGAGGCGCTCGAGGTAATGCGAATCCATTCCGTCGCGGGCGTCCTCCCGGCCGACCGCCCATTGCTCACGCACCGCCCCTTCCGCGCCCCGCACCACAGCGCCTCGACCGCCGCGATCGTCGGCGGCGGCTCCGGGCCGCGGCCGGGGGAAGCGAGCCTGGCTCACCACGGCGTGCTGCTGCTCGACGAGCTCCCGGAGTTCCAGCGCCCCGCGCTCGAGGCGCTGCGACAGCCGCTCGAGGACGGAGTCGTCGCCGTCGCGAGGGCCGCTGGACTGGCGCTCTTCCCGGCGCGGTTCCAGCTGATCGCGACGGCCAACCGCACATTCGGACACCGGCGCGGAGCCGCTGAACCAAGCCGATCTGTTGGGGCTGCTTTTCGAGCCGATCCTCGTGGAGATCGCCTAGACGCTGCGGCCTGCGAGGCTCATGCGCGGCTCGCGGTCGCGCCCGATCACCGCACCCGGCGGATTCATTCCCGCCGCAGAGCCGTTAGAGGGGGACTCATTACCCATCCCAGACACCTCGTTAGACGAGGCCCCGTTCGTGGCGCGAAAGCGCGGGGAGGCGGGACGACGGGGCGAGCGGCCCCACGCGGTAAAGCTCGACCTGGGCGCGTCCGAGTCCCGTGCCGAAGGGCCGAACCCGTGAACGACGGATCCGGCAGACCGGCCCGCTCCTCTCTCAGTGAGGGGGGAGTGCGCCTCGGGAGTCGTCCCTCGTTCACTCTGGATCCGGCATGAGGTCGATGTCGTCGTACACCTTCTTCTCGACCTGCTTCCGCACCTCCCCGGCTTGCTCGACGGGCGCAGGCAAGAGCGCGGGCAGTTCGAGCGAGGAGTTGAAGATCGCGAAGAACGCAGCGACAGTGACCTCGGGCTGTTCGCGAACGAGTTGCCCGAGCCGAGCAGTCCGTGCGGCTTTCTCCGGCTGCGGGACTCTTAGGCTGTCCCATGAGTCGAGGATGATCCGGATGGCTTCGCCGATGTCTGGCGAGCGCCAATCCAGGTGTGGAGGTGGGAGCGGTGGCTCGTGCATTGCCGTCGATGTTACGGGGTCGGGCGGCGTGGCCGACATGAGCATGAACCTCAGGGAGAGCGCGACGTAGAGCAGCCGAGCTACTCGTCGTAGAACAGTAGGTCCTCCTCGGTGGTGCGGCGGGTGAGGACGCGTTCATGTCGGTCAGGCGCGATGGTGGTGATGA
>JAWVCV010000196.1:0-10012 GCA_033858115.1 Gaiellaceae bacterium | reverse complement strand
GCGCTCGTCCGCACCGTGGAGGGGGTGGTCGAGGTCGACATCGAGTCGGAGTCCCTGCTCGGCGAAGCGGACGCGGCCGTCGATCACGAGAGAACGCAGCTGCAGCTGCCTCGCCTCGTCGCCTCGTCCGCCGCCGGCTCCACCGTCGTCGCGCTCGTCGACCGGCGCCCGCCGCTGCTCGTCTCGGGGGACGGAGGCGCGACCTGGCGCGAGGCCGGTGGCGGGCTCCCAGCCGGCTTCGACGTCGCGGTGGACCCGAACGACCCGGACCGCGTGCTCTATGCCGGCCGCAACCGGCTCTACCTGTCGACCGACGGCGGCCGCTTCTGGCGGGCGCTCCAGCCGGAGCTGCCCGACGTCGAGGCGGTGGCCTGGTCCCAGTAGGGATTCGTACGGCTACGGGAGCCGGAATTCGCCCCTCGCGACGGTGACCGCGGAGCCGCCGACCTCGACCGATTCGATCGCCTGGCCGGCACCCGTTGCCTGGGCGTAGAGCGCCGCGGGCCGGCCGATCTCCGTGCCCTGCTCGATCTCGATCTGCTCGCCCCACGGCACGACGCCGTGCCGGGCGAGGTGGCAGGCAAGCGGTCCCGCTGCCGACCCTGTGGCGGCGTCCTCTCCGATGCCGTCGAACGGCGAGAACATGCGCATCTTCCAGCTCCGCACCGCGCCGGCGCAAGCGACCGCGCCGATGAGATCGTGGTCCGCCAACGCGCTCAGATCCGGCTTCAAGCGGGCGATGTCCTCCTTCGAGGGAAGCACGACGAATGCGTGCCGGGCGCCGTTGTCGTAGACCTCTACGGGCAGCTCGGACGCCGCGACGCCGAGCGCCGCCAGCAGCTCGTCAGCCCGCTCGTACGACGCGACCGTGGGCACGGGCTGCGTCATCCGGCCGAAGACGATCCGGCCCGACTCGTCCCGCTCGAGCTCGACAGGCACGAAGCCGTTGCCCGTCTCGAGGACGATCGTGCCGAGCTGCAACGGCGCGCCCAGGACGAACGCCGCCCCCAGGCACGGGTGCCCGGCGAACGGAATCTCGTTCCGCGGCGTGAAGATCCGCAGCCGCACCGTGCCGCCCTCGCGTGGCGGGAGCACGAAGACCGACTCGGAGAGGCCGAGCTCGAGGGCGAGCGCTTGCATGGTCAGCTCGTCCAGGTCCCGGGCGTCCGTGAACACGGCAAGCTGGTTCCCGGCAAGGGGCCGATCGGTGAAGACATCGGCGAGCACGTAGCGGAACGAGCGCATTTCGGTGAATCTATCCGCGTGCGCCTCTTCCTCGTCCGCCACGCCCACTCCGATCCCGGCGAGCCCGACGAGCTCCGGCCGTTGAGCGGTCGCGGCCGCGAGCAGGCACGCGAGCTCGCGGAGCGGCTGGCCACCGTCGAGCCGACGCTCGTGGTCGCAAGCCCGCTCCTGCGGGCCCGCGAGACCGCGAGCGCGATCGCGAAGCTGACGGGCGCGGAGCTGCGCGTGGACGAGCGGCTCGCGCCGGGGGCGGGCACCGAGGACGTCCTCGACGCGGTCGAGGGCGCCGACGGCCCCGTCGTCGCGGTCGGCCACCAGCCCGACTGCTCGGAGATCGCCGCTGCGCTCGGCGCCGGCGAGCGCGACTTCGCGCCCGCCGGCGTCGTCGAGATAGACCTTCCATGACAGCGATCTCGGTCCGGGGGCTTCGCAAGTCCTACGACGGCGTGGAGGCGGTACGCGGAATCGACTTCGAGGTGGCGGCAGGCGAGGTGTTCGGCCTGCTCGGCCCGAACGGCGCCGGCAAGACGACGACGGTCGAGATCCTCGAGGGCTACCGCAAGCGCGATGCAGGCGAGGTCAGCGTCCTCGGCTTCGATCCCGGGCGCCGCGAGCGCGCGCTCCGCGCGCGCATCGGCGTCGTGCTCCAGTCGAGCGAGCTGTGGCCGAATCTCACCCCCGCCGAGACGGTCCGCATGTTCGCCGGCTATTACCCCAAGGCTCGGCCCGTCGACGAGGTCGTCGAACTGGTCGGGCTCGCGGAGAAGGCCGACGCGCGCGTGAAGACCCTCTCGGGCGGCCAAAAGCGCAGACTCGACCTGGCGCTCGCACTCGTCGGCGACCCGGACCTCATCTTCATGGACGAGCCGACGACCGGCTTCGACCCCCAGGCGCGCCGCGCCGCCTGGGAGATGATCCGCGGCTTGCGCGCGCTGGGAAAGACGATCTTGCTGACGACCCACTATCTCGACGAGGCGCAGCAACTCGCCGACCGCGTCGGCGTTCTCCGCAACGGCTCGCTCGTCACCGTGGGGACGCCGGCCGAGCTGGTGGGCTCCCAGCTGACCGAGATCCGCTACCGCGCGAACGGCGAGCCGGTCGTCGAGCGCACCGAGACGCCGACTCGCCGCCTCAACGAGCTGACGGGCGCCGCGCTGGCCGAAGGGCGCGAGCTCGACGAGATCGAGGTGCGCCGCGCGTCGCTCGAGGACGTCTATCTCGACCTGCTCGACGAGGACGCCGACGCGTGAGGCTCTTCCTGCACCAGCTGCGCTCCGAGCAGCGGATCTTCTGGCGCAACCGTGAGAGCGCGGTGTTCGTCTTCCTCTTCCCCGTCCTGCTCTTTCTCCTGCTCGGGACGGTGTACTCGGGGCACTACCGCGGCAGACCGGTGACCGACTACCTGACGGTGGGCCTGATCGCCTACGGCGTCGCCAACACGACGTTCGGCGGGCTCGCGATCACCGTCGTGATCAGGCGCGAGCTCGGGTTGCTCAAGCGGATCCTCTCCACACCGCTGCCCGCGCCGACGTATCTGATCGCGCTCGTCTGCTCGCTGCTGCTCGCGTTCGTCCTGCAGGCGATCGCGATCGTGGTGCTGGGCAAGACGCTGTACGACGCGCACCTCCCGTCGGACCGGCTCTCGCTCGTGCTCGCCTATGCACTCGGAGCCCTGTGCTTCGCCGGCATGGGGCTCGGCGTCGCCTCGCTCATCCGCTCGTCGGAGGGAGCGTCGGCGGTCGTGAACGTGATCATCCTGCCGATGACGTTCCTCTCGGGGGGCTTCGGGCCGACGCGGGACTACCCGCAGGTGTTGAACGCGGTCGCGGACGTCCTGCCGCTCACCTATCTCGTCGACCTCGTCACCGGCATCGTCTTCGACGGCAAGGCGATCTGGGACCAGCGTTCTGCGGTCGCCGTGCTCGCAGCCTGGGGGGTTGCGGGCGTGCTCGTCGCCCTGTGGCGCTTCGACTGGCAGCCGCGCGAGCGCTAGCGGTCGCTTAGAACTCGTTGCAACTGGGAAGAACCGCTGTTGCAATGCAGGAACTCGCCCCAATCGCATTCCTCGACGGAGATGGAGACATCCGCGTCAACTTCGGCGTCTTTGCAGGCCGTGACGCCACACAGGCCGAGATCGACGATCTCGCACGCGATCTGCTGACGGAGGTGGAGGCCGTGACCGTGGTCGCCGAGCAACGCACGATCGCCGACCGCGACAAGGAGGCCTCGGTGCACCAGATCCGGATCGAGCTCGGCGAGCATGACCCGCAGCGCCCTCTACTCGTCGCGGAGCGCTGGGCCGAAGCGTGCATCGCCGAGCGGCGAGTCGAGATCGCCGACAGCTAGCAGGCCGCCGGTACCCTGCTCCGGATGGCCTACCGCTCGGACCTCCGTAACGTCGCGATCGTCGCGCACGTCGACCACGGCAAGACCACGCTCGTCGACGCGATGCTCTGGCAGTCCGGCGCCTTCCGCGCGAACCAGGACGTCAACGAGCGCGTGCTCGACTCGATGGACCTCGAGCGCGAGAAGGGGATCACGATCCTCGCCAAGAACACGGCCTTCCGCTTCGGCGAGACGAAGATCAACATCGTCGACACGCCCGGCCACGCGGACTTCGGCGGCGAGGTCGAGCGCGGGCTGACGATGGTCGACGGCGTCCTCCTGCTGGTGGACGCGAGCGAAGGGCCGCTTCCCCAGACGCGCTTCGTACTGCGCAAGGCGCTCGAGGCCCGCCTGCCCGTGATCCTCGTCGTCAACAAGGTCGACCGCCCCGACGCGCGGATCGAGGAGGTCGTGAACGACGTCTACGAGCTCTTCCTCGACCTCGACGCGGACGAGAGCCAGATCGAGTTCCCGATCGCGTACACGAATGCCAGGGAAGGGCGCGCAGGCCTCAAGCCCGACGAGCTCGCCGACGACCTGCGCCCGCTGTTCGAGCTGCTGCTCGAGCACATTCCGGCGCCGGAGTACGACCCCGATCATCCGCTGCAGGCGCTCGTGACCAACCTGGACGCGTCCCCGTACGTCGGCCGGCTAGCTCTGGCGCGCGTCCAGCACGGGACGATCCGCAAGGGGCAGCAGATCGCGTGGTGCCGAGCCGACGGCCGGATCGAGCGGGCGAAGGTGACCGAGCTGTACGTGGCGGAGGCGCTCGACCGCGTCGAGGCGGACGAGGCCGGCCCGGGTGAGATCGTCGCGGTCGCCGGGCTGCCGGACGTGACGATCGGCGAGACCCTCGCCGATCCGGACGATCCGCGCCCCCTCCCCGTCTCGACCGTGGACGAGCCAAGCCTCTCGATGACGATGGGGATCAACACCTCGCCGCTCGCCGGCCGGGAGGGCGACAAGCTGACGGCGAGCATGCTGAAGGCCCGCCTCGACCAGGAGCTCGTCGGCAACGTCTCGCTGCGGGTCCTGCCGACGGAGCGGCCGGATACCTGGGAAGTACAGGGCCGAGGCGAGCTCCAGCTGGCGGTCCTCGTCGAGCTGATGCGCCGCGAAGGGTTCGAGCTCACGGTCGGAAAGCCCCAGGTCGTCACGCAGATCATCGACGGCAAGGTGCACGAGCCCGTCGAGCGCCTCGCGATCGACGCGCCCGAGGACTACGTCGGCGTCCTGACGCAGCTGCTCGCGCTCCGCAAAGGCCGGCTCGAGCAGATGGTCAACCACGGCACGGGCTGGGTGCGGCTCGAGTACCTCGTCCCGGCCCGGGCGCTGATCGGCTTCCGCACCGAGTTTCTCACCGAGACCCGCGGCACCGGCATCCTCCACCACGTCTTCGACCGTTACGAGCCGTGGCACGGCGAGCTGCGAACGCGCCCCACCGGCAGCCTCGTCGCCGACCGGCGCGGGCCGGCCACGGCGTTCGCGCTGATGAACCTGCAGGAGCGCGGCGCGATGTTCGTCGCGCCCGGAACCGAGGTCTACGAGGGGATGATCGTCGGCGAGAACGCCCGCGCGGAGGACCTCGACGTCAACCCGACCAAGGAGAAGAAGCTGACGAACATGCGCGCGGCTTCCTCGGACGAGACCGTGCGTCTGATCCCACCGCGGCCGATGTCCCTCGAGCAGGCCCTCGAGTTCATCCGCGAGGACGAGTGCGTCGAGGTGACGCCCGCGAGCGTGCGGCTGCGCAAGCTGGTGCTGGACGGATCGAAGCGCCAGAGCGCGGCGAGCAAGAAGGCGCGCACCCTGGCCGCCGCTCCGGGCTAAGCCGTCTTTTGGGCCACGGGCGGCCCCTGCAGGCCCCTGCGGATGCTCACCCTGCGCCGAAGACAGCCTGGTGCGCCGGGAGGTAGTAGCGCTCGACGTACTCGATCACGGCGCGTTGCATCGAGAAGCGTGGCGCGAGCTCGGCGATCGACGCCTTCATCATCTCGATCCACCGCTCGCGCTCGTCGACGTAGATCGGAACGACTTCCTCCTCCAGCAGGCGATAGAGCTGCTCCAAGTCGTCCTCGTCCGTGGTGCCGTCGATCGCCCACCCGACCTCCGGTGAGTACGCCTCGGCCCACCAGCCGTCGAGCACGGAGAGGTTGAGCACGCCGTTGATCGCAGCCTTCATCCCGCTCGTCCCCGACGCCTCGAGCGGCCGGCGCGGCGTGTTCAGCCAGACGTCGCACCCGCGGACAAGGGTGCGGGCAAGCCCGATGTCGTAGTTCTCGAGGAAGACGACGCGGCCCTGCGAGCGCGGCTGGCGCGCGAGCTCGACGATGCCCTGCATCACATCCTTGCCCGGATCGTCGGCAGGATGGGCCTTGCCCGCCACGACGAGCTGCACCGGCAGCGCAAGCAGGCGCTCGAGGTCGGAGAAGACGAGACCGGCTCGCTTGTAGGTGGCGAAGCGGCGCGCAAAGCCGATCGTGAGCAGGTTACGGTCGATCCCCGCTCGCTCGGCGAGGCGGGCCTTCGCCGCGGCGTGCACGCGCGCGATCGCCTCAGGGCTGACACCGCGGGCTGCCGGCCAATTCGCCTCTTCGGGCGGCTCATCGGGGCTGACGCCGGCGTCGCGCAGCAGCTCGGCGAGGGCCGGGTCCAGCCACGTGCCGAGGTGGACGCCGTTCGTGACGTGGCCGATCGGCGTCTCCGCCCCCGGCCACATCGCCGCCCACATCTCGCGCGCGACCTCGCCGTGGAGGCCGGAGACCGCATTGGCGTAGGCCGAGAGCCGGAGCGCGAGCGGCGTCAGGCCGAAGCCGGCCTTGTCTCCGAAGCGGCCGAGCGAGAGCAGCTGGTCGCGGTCGAGACCCGCCTCGGCCGCCAGTGGCCCGACGTAGCGGTCGACGAGCCCCTCGTCGAACACCTCGTTCCCGGCCGGCACGGGAGTGTGGGTCGTGAAGACCGACGAGCGGCGAACCTGCTCGAGCGCGTCCGCCGTGTCCATCCCCTGCACGACGAGCGCGCGGACGCGCTCGATCTGCAGGAACGCGGAATGCCCCTCGTTCAGGTGGAAGACGCTCGGCTCGACCCCGAGCGCCGCCAGAGCGCGAACGCCGCCGACGCCGAGCAGAAGCTCCTGCCGGATCCGGTGCTCGCGATCGCCGCCGTACAGAGCGTCGGTGAGCCACTCCACCTCGAGCAGGTAGAGAGTGACCGAGCCCAGGTCCTTCCGCCAGACCGCGGCCTCGATCGCCTCCGTCTCCAACTCGACCGACACGGTCACGTCCTCCCGGACGAGCCCGACGGCCTCCGGATCGACCGGCTGGTAGTCCTCCGTCTGGCGGCCGACCTTGTCTACTCCTTGGCGGAAGTAGCCCCCGCGGTAGAGCAGGCCGACGCCGACGAGCGGCACGCCGAGGTCGGCCGCCGCCTTGAGATGGTCGCCCGCCAGCACCCCGAGACCGCCCGAATAGATCGGCAGCCGCTCGTGCAGCCCGAACTCCATGCTGAAATAGGCGACGAGCAGCTCCTCCTCGCCACGGACGCGCTCCCACCACCTCACCGTCTCTGCGGTCGCGTGCGACACCGCCGGGCAACCTACATCGCGAGCTAGTCGCGCGCGGGCCGGAAGCGGCGCAGCCGCAGCGAGTTCGAGACGACGAAGACGCTGGAGAAAGCCATGGCGCCGCCGGCGATCAGCGGGTTCAGGAGGCCGGCAGCCGCAAGCGGCAACGCTGCGACGTTGTAGGCGAACGCCCAGAAGAGGTTGCCCTTGATCGTCGCCAGCGTGCGCCGCGAAAGCCGGATCGCATCGCCGGCGGCGCGGAGGTCGCCCGACACGAGCGTCAGGTCGCTCGCCTCGATCGCGACATCGGTGCCGCTGCCGATCGCGAGGCCGAGGTCGGCCTCGGCGAGGGCGGGAGCGTCGTTGACGCCGTCGCCGACCATCGCCACGACGCGGCCCTCGTCCCGCAGGCGGCGGACCACGGCCGCCTTCCCCGCGGGCAGCACCTCCGCGATCACGTCCTCGATCCCAACCTCCGCCGCCACCGCCCTCGCGGTGCGCTCGTTGTCGCCGGTGAGCAGAATCGGGTGCAGACCAAGCTCCCGCAGCCGCCGGACGGCCTCGCGACTCGTCGGCTTCAGCGCGTCGGCGACGACGAAGAGCGCCCGTGCCTGCCCGCTCCAGCCGGCCACGATCGCAGTCCTGCCTTCGCGCTCCGCCCGCTCCTGCGCCGCGGCGAGCTCGTCGGGGAGCGCGATCCCCGATTCGGCGAGCAACGAGGGGCGCCCGGCGATGATCGAGCGCCCGCCGATGATCCCCTCGACGCCGAGCCCCTCGCGGCTGCGAAAGCTCTCCGGGGCGGGAAGCCCCTCGCCCGCCGCTGCCGCGATCGCGCGGCCCACGGGATGCTCCGACGCCGCCTCGCGCGCGCCCACGAGCCGAAGCGCTTCGGCGCGATCGACTCCGCGGGCCGTGACCACTTCGACCAGCTGCATCCGTCCGGCGGTCACCGTCCCGGTCTTGTCGAGCACGATCGTGTCTACTTGCCGCGTCGACTCGAGCACCTGCGGCCCCTTGATCAGAATCCCGAGCTGAGCGCCGCGGCCGGTGCCGACGAGCAGGGCGGTCGGCGTGGCGAGGCCGAGCGCACAGGGACAGGCGATGATCAGTACGGCCACCGCGGCCGCGAACGCAAACGACGCGCCGCTCCCTCTCGCGAGCCAGAAGACCGCGGTCGCCACTGCGAGAACGATCACGACCGGGACGAAGACGCCGGAAATCCGGTCGGCGAGGCGCTGAACCGGCGCCTTTCCCGACTGGGCCGCCGTGACGAGCCGCGCGATCTGGGCCAGGGCCGTGTCGGCGCCGACACTGACCGCGCGGACGACGAGCCGCCCGCCCGCGTTGATCGTCGCGCCGAAGACCTCGTCTCCGGGCTGCACTTCCACCGGCACGCTCTCCCCGGTGAGAAGCGAGTTGTCGACCGCGGAGACGCCCTCCTCGACGACCCCGTCCGTGGCCACCTTCTCGCCCGGCCGGACCACGAACCGGTCGCCGACGCGAAGCTCGGAGATCGGGATCCGCTCCTCGCGGGCATCCGAGCCGAGGCGGCTGACCTCCTTGGCGCCCAGGTGGAGGAGGGCGCGCAGCGCTGCGCCGGCCCGGGTCTTCGCGCGCGCCTCGAAGTAACGGCCGGCAAGGACGAAGGTCGTGACGACGGCGGCCACCTCGAGATAGAGCTCGCCCTCGCCGGAGACGAGCGCCACCAGCGACCAGCACCAGGCCGCAAGCGTCCCGACCGAGATCAGCGTGTCCATGGTTGCAGCGCGGTGGCGCAGGTTCGCCCACGCGGAGCGGTGGAACGGCCAGCCGGCCCAGAGCACGACCGGCGACGCGAGCGCGAGCGAGACCCACTCCGAGTAGTCGAACTGGAACGGCGCCACCATCGCCAGCAGCAGCACCGGTACCGAGAGCGCCGCTGACAGCAGCAGGCGTGTGCGCGTCGACCCGGACGAGTCGGCTTCGTCGCCGCCCAGCCGGGCGCGGTAGCCCGCCGCCTGGACGGCAGCGACGAGGTCGCCCGGCGCCACCCGGGTGGGGTCGTAGGACACCGCCGCACGCTCGGTCGCGTAGTTGACGGACGCGTCGACCCCGCCGAGCCTGTTCAGTCGCTTCTCGATCCGGACCGCGCACGCGGCGCAGGTCATGCCTTCGATCGGCAGCTCGAGCCGCTCGGGCGCAGGCGCCGCCGTGCTCATCTAGGCCGCTTCGTAGCCGGCTTCGCTGATCGCAGCCCGCACGGCATCGTCGGAGACTGCCTCGCCGCTGACGACAACCAGCTTCGTATCGAGATCGACCTCGACGGCGGTGACGCCGTCGACCTGCTCGATCTCCTCGGTGACGGCCTGCCGGCAATGCGCGCAGCTCATCCCGCTGACTGTGTAGCGCAGCTCAAGATACCCCATGGGGGTATGTTACAGTTCCTCGATGGAAGCGCCCGGGTACACCGAGCACAAGGACGACCTGCTGAAGCGGCTGGCCCGCGTCGAGGGTCAGGTGCGGGGGATCTCGAGAATGGTCGAGGACGACCGCTACTGCATCGACGTGCTGACCCAGATCAGCGCGGTGCAGAAGGCGATCGACGCGGTGTCGATCGGCTTGCTCGACGATCACGTGCGCCACTGCGTCGTCGGCAGCGCCGGCGATACGCAGGCCGAGCGCATGGACGAGCTGATGGCCGCGGTGGGCCGGCTCGTCAAGTCCTGAGCGAGCAGTCGCTCAACCGCGTCGCCTTCGCGGCGACGGTGCACTGCCTGACCGGCTGCGCGATCGGCGAGGTGCTCGGAATGGTCATCGGCACCGGGCTCGAGTGGAGCGACT
>JAWVCV010000195.1:0-6469 GCA_033858115.1 Gaiellaceae bacterium | reverse complement strand
GGGCACTTCGTCGACCCGCGCGAGCTGGCGCCGACGGCATGAAGCCCTTCCGCCGCGTCAGCGCGCCCGTCGCCGTCCTCGACCGTGCGGACGTGGACACCGATCAGATCATCCCCAAGCAGTTCCTGAAGCGGATCGAGCGCACGGGCTTCGGCGAGTTCCTCTTCTTCGACTGGCGGCTCGACGAGGCGGGTCAGCCGCGGCCGGAGTTCGAGCTGAACCAGCCGGACGCAGCGGGCGCGAAGATCCTGATCGGCGGCGCGAACTTCGGCTGCGGCTCGTCCCGCGAGCACGCGGCCTGGGCGCTCCAGGACTACGGGTTCGAGGTCGTGATCGCGCCCTCGTTCGGAGACATCTTCGCGACGAACTGCCTCAAGACCGGAGTCGTCACGATCGCCCTCCCGGCGGACCAGCTGCGCACGCTGATCGACTCGGTCGGCGGCGGCGCCTTCGCCGAGGTCGACCTCGAACGACAGCTGATCATCGATCCCTCGGGCCGCGAGATCCCGTTCGACTTCGACCCGTTCCAGCGCGAGTGCCTGCTGAACGGGCTCGACGACATCGCTCGCTCGCTCCTCCACGAGGACCGAGTCAAGGCCTACGAGGCCTCGCACCCGGCGCGTGTGGACACCGCCTCGCTCGCGGCCGGCTAGCGCGCGGCCACGCTCTTCAGCCGGCCGAGCACCGACTGGGCGAACTCCGCCGTCGTCGCGCTTCCGCCCGAGTCGGCGGTCGGGGTCTTGGCGAGCGCCTGGTCGACGGCGGCCTCGAGCGACGCGGCCAGCTCCGGCTCACCGGCCGCGTGGCGGAGCAGCAGCGCGAGCGAGCGGAGCATGCCAGCGGGATTGGCGATCCCTCGCCCGGCGATGTCGGGAGCGGAGCCGTGCACCGGCTCGAAGATGCCGGGGCGGCGGTCGCCGAGGCTGGCGGAGCCCGCGAGCCCCAGGCCGCCGCTTACTCCGGCAGCCACGTCGGAGAGGATGTCCCCGAACGTGTTCTCGGTGAGGAGCACGTCGAACCGGCCCGGCTCCTGGACGAGCTTCAGGCCGGCCGTGTCGACGAGCATGTGCTCGAGCTCGACCTCCGGGTAGTCCGCTGCAACGCGAGTCACGGTCTCGCGCCACAGCCGCGAGGTCTCGAGCACGTTCACCTTGTCGACCGAGGTCACGTGCGCCCGGCGCGGTCCGGCCAGCTCGAATGCACGGCGGGCGATGCGCTCGATCGCGTCCGGCGTGTACTCGCACGTATCGTAGGCGGAGCCGTCCGGGCGCCGGCCACTGGCGCCGTAGTAAAGGCCCCCTACGAGCTCACGCACGATCAGGAGGTCGATACCCGGCCCGGTGGCGGGACGCAGGTTCGCGTAGACGTCGAGCGCGCCGCGAAGGGCGATCAGGCCCTGCTCCGGCCGGACGGCGGCGCCCTCGAGCTCGGGGAGGCCGACTGCGCCGAGCAGGACGGCGTCCGCGTCCCGGCACGCTGCGAGCGTCCGCTCGGGCAGCGGCGTCCCCTCTTCGAGGATCGCGCGGCCGCCGAAGCTGTGCTCCTCGACCTCGGTTTCGATCGGCAGGGCGCGGAGGACGTCGATCGCGACCGCCGTCACCTCCGGACCGATTCCGTCTCCCGGCAGACAGATGACGCGCAGCATCAGCGAGCGCGTTTCAGCGGGTCAAAGGCGCCCGGGGCGACGGCAGCTCCGGCAGTTCGTGCCGCCGCCCCGAGCTGGGTGCTGCTACTCGGGGGAGAGGATCCATGCACCGTTGGGCGAGCCTACCGCACTCGCTTTAGAAAGGACAGTCATACCGCGACGCCGAGCCGCTCGAGCAACGAGTCCGCGTTCGCCTCGATCTCGATCGAGGCGACTCTGTCGGCCACGGGACCGGGTGTCTTCAGCCCGTCGCCGGTGACGAGCAGGACGACGCAGTCGTCGGCACCGACCGTTCCCTGGCTGATCGCCTCGCGCAGCGCGCCCAGGCAGATCCCCGCGGCCGCCTCGCCGAAGACGCCCGAGTTCTCGGCCAGAAGGACCATGTTCTGGCCGATCTCATCCTCGGGCACCGAGTGGACCGAGCCGCCGGAAGCACGCACAGCCGCGATCGCGTGGTCGCCGTCGGCGGGACTTCCGATCGCGAGCGAGCTGGCCGCGGTCTGGGGCCGGATCGGCGTGACCCGCCGATCCTCGCGGTAGGCGGCGGCGACGGGCTCGCATCCCTGCGCCTGGGCGCCGACGAGCCGCGGCGGCGCGCCCTCGACGAGACCGAGCTCGCCGAACTCGCGAAAGCCCTGCCCCACCTTGGAGAGCAGCGCTCCCGACGCGACCGGGCAGACAACGGCATCGGGGAGACGCCAGCCCAGCTGCTCGGCGACCTCGAAGGCCAGGGTCTTGGAGCCCTCGGCGTAGTACGAGCGCAGGCTCACGTTCACGAACGCCCAGGGCAACTCGAACGAGAGCTCGACCGTCAGCCGGCTGCAGTCGTCGTAGGTCCCGAGGACCTCGTAGATCGTGGCCCCGTAGGCGGCCGTGGCGAGCAGCTTCTCTGCTTCGAGCCCGGCGGGGCAGAACACCGCCGCCTCGAGCCCTTCGACCGCAGCGCGAGCCGCCACTGCGGCCGCGAGATTCCCCGTCGAGGAGCAGGCGAGCGTCCGGAGACCGAGCTCCTGAGCCTTCGCGCTCGCGACTGCGACGACGCGATCCTTGAAGGAGTGCGTGGGATTCGCCGTGTCCAGCTTGAGGTAGAGCTCGCGCAGGCCGAGCGCCTCGGCGAGCCGGGGCGCCTCGACGAGCGGCGTGAAGCCGGGCGGCAGCCTCGGGTCGTCCGGGGTCTCCACGGGCAGGAGCGCCCCGTAGCGCCACAGCGACGGCGGCCCGGCCGCGATCGTCTCGCGCGTCAGGCGGGAGCGAAGCTCGTCGAAGTCGTAGACGGGATCGAGCGGCCCCCAGCACTTGTCACAGGCGCCGGTCGCGTCGAGGCCGAGCTCGTGGCCGCAGCTGCGGCAGCGAAGGCAGATGGCGGGCATTGGTTCTTCTCCTTGTCTCGTCGCTCTACATCGGTCCGAGCAGGCTGCTCGGCCGGTTGGCACCTTGCGCGGAGGCAGGTTGCCGAGGCGTCGTCGGGCCGGATCCCTCGACCTCTCTTGATGCGGAGCGGGACATCCCGCTCTATTCGTGCTCGTGCAGTGTACAAAGTAAAGCTCTCGCCGGTAGAGGCAACCGTTCCTACGGCCGCGTCACCGCTCCCTCGGAGGCGGATGAGACGAGCCGGGCGTATTTGGCGAGGACGCCGGTCGCATAGCGAGGCGCAGGCGGTGACCAGGCCTCGAGCCGCGCTGTGAGCTCGTCGTCCGAGAGCTCGACCCGCAGCTCGCGCGTCTCCACGTCCAGCACGACGGTGTCGCCCTCCTCGAGAGCGGCGAGCGGCCCGCCGTGGAACGCCTCGGGCGTGACGTGACCGACCATGAAGCCGTGAGTCGCACCCGAGAAGCGCCCGTCGGTGACGAGCGCAACCGAGTCCGACAGCCCCTCGCCGACGATCGCGGCCGTGACGTGCAGCATCTCGCGCATCCCGGGGCCGCCCGCAGGGCCTTCGTAGCGGATCACGACGACGTCACCCGGGCGGATCGTGCGCGCCTTCACCGCCGCGAAGCAGTCCTCCTCCGAGTCGAAGACCCGCGCGGGACCACGGTGCACGAGCCGCTCGTGCCCCGCGAGCTTGACGATCGCGCCGTCCGGGGCGAGGTTGCCGTAGATCACCCGCAGTCCGCCGGTCGCCTTCAACGGGGTCTCGAGCTTGACGACGACCTCCTGCGCCGGCGTCTCCTGAACCGCTTCGGCGATCTGGGCGAGCGTGCGCCCGTCCACGTTCAGGGCCGACCCCGTGAGGAGGTCGTCCCGCTTCAGCAGCTCCCGCGCGACGAGGGCGACCCCGCCCGCGGCATACATGTCCGTCGCCACGAAGCGGCCACCGGGCTTGAGGCTCGCGATCACGGGCGTCCGCGCCGCGACGGCATCGAAGTCCTCGAGCACGTACGGGATCCCGAGCTCCCGCGCGATCGCGAGCAGGTGCAGCACGCCGTTCGTCGAGCCTCCGCTGGCCGCGATCGACGCCGCCGCGTTGTCGAGCGCCTCGCGGGTGATGATGTGCGAGGGTCGCACGTCCTCGCGCACGAGCCGCATCGCGAGCACTCCCGCCTCGTGAGCGGCCTCCTCCTTGGAAGGATGCAGTGCGGGGATGCCGTTCAGCCCGGCCGGAGAGATGCCGAGGAAGTCGAGCGCGGCCGACATCGTGTTCGCGGTGAACTGACCGCCGCACGCGCCCGCACCAGGACAGGCGACGCTCTCGAGCGCGTGCACGTCCGCGCCGCTCATCGTCCCGGCTGCATGGGCGCCGACGGCCTCGAAGACGTCCTGGATCGTCACGTCGGCGCCCTTGTAGCGGCCGGGCGCGATCGAGCCGTTGTAGAAGGCGAGGCCCGGCAGGTCGAGGCGCGCGAGCGCCATCACGGCGGCCGGAATCGTCTTGTCGCAGCCGACGAGGCAGACGAGCCCGTCGAAGAGGTGCCCTCGCGCGACGAGCTCGATCGAGTCGGCGATCACCTCGCGCGAGACGAGCGAGGCGCGCATGCCCTCGGTGCCCATCGAGACGCCGTCCGACACCGCGATCGTGTTGAACTCCATCGGCGTGCCGCCCGCCTCGCGAATACCTCGCTTCACGTGCTGGGCGAGGGCGCGCTGGTTCAGGTTGCACGGCATCGTCTCGATCCAGCTCGTCGCAACCCCGATCAGGGGGCGGGCCAGGTCCTCGTCGGTGAAGCCGGTGCCCTTCAGCATCGCGCGCGCCGGGGCCCGGTCGGCCCCGTCGGTGAGGGCCGCGCTGTGGCGCTTGGCCGGATCGGAGGGACGGTCGTACGGGTTCTCGGTCATGTGGCTGCGGCTCCTGTCGGGGAGATCGTGAGCGGAAGGATCTGCTCCTGCGGAAAGCGTTGGCGAAGCTCGGCCGCACAGGCCTCGGCCTGGTCGTTGCGCGCCCAGACGATGACGGACGGGCCGGCGCCGGACAAGGTGCTGCCGAGAGCGCCTGCGGGCGGCAGCGAGCGGACTTGCGCGAGCACTGGAGAGCTCTCCGCGCGGTAGGGCTCGTGGAGCCGGTCTTCGAGCGCCGCCTCGAAGAGGTCGGCGGAGTTGCTTGCGAGCGCCGCGCCGAGCATCGCCGCACGACCCGCGGAGAAGGCCGCGTCGGCGTGCGGGACATTGGCCGGGAGCGCGGCTCGAGAGGCGGCGGTCTCGACGCGGTGCTCGGGAATGACGGCGATCGGCGTCGCGGGCGCGGTGTCCGCAATGCGGGCGATCCGCGTTCCCCACGTCAGGCAAACGCCGCCTGTGAGAGCCGCGGCGAGGTTGTCGCCGTGCCCCTCGAGCTCGATCCCGAGCGCGAGCAGCTCGTCGGCCGTGGGCTCGAGCTTGCCGACGATTGCCGCCGCCACGAGCCCGAGCGCCACGACCGCGGCGCTCGAGCCGAGCCCCCGCGCCTGCGGGATCCGGTCGACGAAGCGAAAGCTCCAGCCGGTCGCCGGGACAAGGCGCTCGAAGGCGCGGACGCCCAGATGACTTCGGTCGGCGGGCTCATCCCCGGGCCAGACCTCGAGCTCGTTCCAGAGATCCAGAGCCGCGCCGGCGCAATCGAAGCCGGGCCCGAGGTTTGCCGTCGTCGCAGGGGCGCGGACGTGGACGTGCGGATCGCTCACCGCGCCGCCTCGGCGATCGCCTCCGGATCGGGCTCGACCTGGACGGCGGCGACGGGCGAGACCTGAGGATGCTTGAGGCCGTGGCCGGTCAGCACGCACACCGCGCGCACGCCGGAGCCACCCGCCTCGCGGACGAGCGCAGCGAGGCCGGCCGCCGACGAGAGCTCGGCGACGATCCCCTCGCTCTCGGCGAGCAGACGCCACCCGTCCTGGATCTCGTCGTCGGCGAGCGTGACGACGGCTCCGCCGCTGCGCTCGATCGCGGCCGCAGCCTGGGTCGCGTGCGCCGGCCTGGCAATCCGGATCGCGCTGGCCGCCGTGGTGGCCCGATCCGCCGCCTGGCCCGCCAGCAGCCTCGGGAGCCCGCCGCCGGACTCCTCGAAGCCACGCGCGTACGCGCACGTGTTGCCACCGCCGCCGTAGGGGAGCGCGAGCACGTCGGGGACGCCGAGCTCCTCGACGATCTCGAACGCGGCCGTCTTCTGCCCTTCGACCCGGTCCGGGTTGACCGAGTTGACGAGCACGAACTCGCCACCCGTCGCCAGCTCGCGCGCAGCGTCGAGCGCCTGGTCGAAGCTGCCGCTGATCTCCAGCATCCGCGCTCCTGCCGCAACCGCCTGGAAGAGCTTGCCGGCCGGGACGCCGCCTGCGGGGACGAGCACGACCGCCCGCAACCCCGCGCGCGCCGCGTAGGCGGCGGCTGACGCGGCGGTATTTCCGGTCGATGCGC
>JAWVCV010000194.1:0-2930 GCA_033858115.1 Gaiellaceae bacterium | reverse complement strand
GGTCGCCGAGCGCGCGCGTGGCCTCGTAGTCGATCGGCAGCGGGTAGGCGCGGATCCACGTCTCGTGGCCGTCCTCGCCGCGCACGACGCCGGCCTCCATGTCGACCTCGACGTCGTCGAGCAGGTCCCGGCAGCACTGCAGGAAGTTGCGCCGGTAGGAGCGGGTGTGGAAGCCGACGATGTCGTTGGCCAGCAGCCCGCGGTAGATCTCGGTGCGCATCCGGGTCGGGAGCACGCGCCAGGCGTCCGGCTGCGTCCACGGGATGTGGATGAAGTGGTGCAGGAAGACGTCGGGCTTCTCGCGCCGGACGACCTCCGGCAGCGTGTAGAAGTGGTAGTCGTGGACCATCACGACCGGGTACTCCTGGTCGGCGATCTCCTCCAGCACGGCCTGTGCGAGGTCGTCGTTGACGACCTTGTAGCCGTGCTCGAACGCGTCGACCTCGTGGCGGCGGATGTCCGGCGCGTTGCTCTGGTCCCAGAGGTAGTGCTGGATGAACCAGAGCATGGGGTTCGCGATGATGTTGTAGAAGCTGTCGTAGGCGTCGTCGTCGGACTCGACGAAGCGCACGCGGAAGGTGCCGCCCTCGGGCGCCTCGACCTCGAACGGGCGCCCGCCGTGCTCGCGCGTGACCTCGACGTCGCGCTCGGTCATCGCCGAGGCGATCCAGACGGCGTCGCGGTGCGACGCCAGGCCCGTGAGCGCGGTCACGAGGCCGCCGGTGCCGCGCTTGATCGAGCCGTCGTCCTGGTAGGTGACGGGTCCCCGGTTGGAGACGAGAACGAGGGGCCGGCGCTCGCCCGTGCCCGACGACGAAGTCGTCCGGGTGGTCATCCGCCGCCGCTCGGTGCCGAGAGCGGGCGATCGCCGAGCTTGACCTTGATCTCCTTGGTCTCACCGCCGCGGTGGACCTCGACGGTCACGTCCTGGCCCGGCTGGAACTGCGCCACGACCGCCGAGAGGTCGTTGGCGTCCTCGATCACCTTGCCCTCGACCTTGGTGATGATGTCGCCGCCCTGGGCGTAGCTCTGGATCTGGAAGCGGGTGTTGCCCCGCCCGCCGCGGATCCCGGCCTTGTCGGCGGGCGTGCCGGGCTGGACCTCCTGGACCCACGCGCCCTTCTCGACGTCGAGGTCGAAGCGGTCGACGAGCTGCGGGAACAGCGGCACCGAGGAGACGCCCAGGAAGGCGTAGTGGGCGTTGCCGGTCTCGCGCAGGGCGCCGAGGGAGCGCTTGATGACGTCGACGGGGACCGCGAAGCCGACACCCTCGCCGCCGCCCGAGTTCGTCTTGATCTGCTGGTTGATCCCGATGACCTTGCCGTCGCCGTCGACGAGCGGGCCGCCGGAGTTGCCCGGGTTGATCGCGGCGTCGGTCTGGATGGCGCCCGGGATCGCGAACTCGCCGTTGAGCGACTGGATGTCGCGGTCGACGGCCGAGACCACGCCGACGGACAGCGACTGGCGCTCGCCGAACGGCGAGCCGATGGCGGCGACGGGCGAGCCGACGGGCACGTCGGCGCTCGAGCCCAGCGGGAGCGGGCGCAGCGTCAGGCCCTTCGGATCGATCTTCAGCAGCGCCACGTCGGCGTTCGGGTCCTGGCCCACGATCTTCGCCGGGACGCGGTTGCCGTCGGCGAACTCGACATACAGCTCCTTGGCGCGCTGGATGCTCTTGCCCTCACCCTGCGTGACGACGTGCGCGTTGGTGGCGATCTCGCCGTCGCCGTTGAGCACGAAGCCCGAGCCGACGCCGCCTCCGCCCCCGCCGTTGAGGATGTCGCTGAGGCCGCCGGAGCCGAACAGCGAGATCACCGTGACCACGCCCTGGCCCTCGTTGCTGAAGATCGACTGGGCGTCGAAGCGCTTGCCCCCGGGCGAGCCCTGGCTCTCGACCACCTGCACGCGCGTGGTCGTCGTCTTGTTGGCCGACGAGGAGTCCGAGGAGCCGCCGCCGAGGCAGCCGGTGAGCCCGAGCGCGAGGGCGGCGCACGCCGCGGCCAGCCGCTTCATACCGGGAGCTCCAGCGAGAAGGTCGTGCGGCCGGGCGTGGAGCGCACGGTCAGCTCGCCGTGCATGCGGTCGGCCAGCTCGCGGGCGATCGCCAGGCCGAGCCCGGCGCCCTGGGCCTCGTCGTTGGAGGTGAAGAAGGGTTCGAAGATGTGAGGCATGTTCTGTCGCTTGATCCCGAGGCCCTTGTCGGAGACCTCCAGCCGGACGTGCCCGTTCGCGCGTGCGGCCGAAACACGGACCCCCGTCCCCTCCGGGGTATGCACCAGGGCGTTGTCGAGGAGGATACGAAGCACCTGCGCGACCCGCTCAGGGTCGCACTCCAGCTCGATCGGCTCGTGCTCCAGCTCCAGGCGCACGTCCGCGTTGTGGCGCGCCGCCGCGGGGGTGAACTCGGCGGCGACCTCGCGGGCGAGCTGCCCGACGTCGGTCGGCTCGGGCCGCAGCTCCAGCGCGCCCGACTCCAGCCGGGAGAGGTCGAGCAGCTCGGTGGCGAGGTTGCGCAAACGCTCCACCTGACCCTGGAGCTGCTCGAGGAACTGGCGCCGGGTGTCCTCGTCGAGCTCCTCGTCGGCCAGCAGCTCGAGGAAGCCCCCGAGGGAGAAGATCGGCGTGCGCAGCTCGTGCGAGGCGGAGGCGATGAACTGCTTGCGGGCGCGGTCCAGGCGCGCCAGCTGGGCCTGCATGTCGTCGAAGGCGGCGGCCAGCTGGCCCAGCTCGTCGTCGGAGTCGGCGCGGATCGGGTCCGTGAAGTCGCCGCTCGCGACCTTGCGCGCCGCCACCTCGAGGCGCTTGACGCGCATCGAGAGCGCCCGCGCGACGAGGTAGCCGGCGAGGATCGCGATCACCAGCGCCGCGGCGCCGGAGACGAGGATCTGGCGGCGGATCACCGACACGTTGGCCTCGACGTCGTTGAGCGA
>JAWVCV010000193.1:0-4237 GCA_033858115.1 Gaiellaceae bacterium | reverse complement strand
CCAGCAGCTGCGCGCGCAGCGTGTCCGTGACGAGCGCCGCGAAGCGCTCCTTCGCGAGGCCGTGCCGGAGGAGTGGCGCGAGCAGCGAGCTCTCGAGCTGGCGATAGGCCTCCTTCTGGCAGCAGGGGACGGCGAGGATCGCGTCCGCATCCCAACGAACCGCCTGTGCGAGCGCCTCGTCCGTCGCGGTGTCGCACGCGTGCAGGCTGACGACGAGGTCGACCTCGCCGCCGGCCTCGTAGCCGGCGATGTCGCCGCGGTCGAAGCGCAGGCCGACCGCGCCCGAGCGCTCCGCCAGCGCCGCGCAGGCTGCGATCACATCCTCCTTCAGGTCGAGCCCGACGATCTCCACCTCGCGGCCGCGCAGCTCGGTGAGCAGGTGGTGGATCGCGAAGGTCAGATACGACTTGCCGCAGCCGAAGTCAACGACGCGCAGGGTCCCCTTCGGCCGCAGCGAGGGGACGATGTCGTCGACGAGCTCGAGGAAGCGGTTGACCTGGCGGAACTTGTCGTAGCGGCTCTTCCGCACGCGGCCGTCCGGCGTCATCACGCCGAGCTCGACGAGGAAGGGCACCGGCGTCCCCTCCTCGAGCAGGTACCGCTTGGCCCGGTCGTGGCCCCGCGGCGCGGCCGCGCGAGAGGGCGGCCGTCGCAGCACGGTCTCGCCGAGAATCTGCCAGTCGGCGTCGGCGGTCTGAAGCAGCCCCTGGCCGTAGTCAGCCAGCAGGACGCCGAGCCGCTCGCGCGCCGCGTCGGGCGCGAGGTTCTCGTGCGTCGCCCGGTCGCCCAGGTGCGTCGTGAAGCGGAACGCCGTCTCCCCGCGCAGCTCGACCGGATCGACCGTGACCTTCGCGGGCAGGTCGCGGGAACGCGGCTTCGAGACGACGGCCCGGGTCAGGGCCCGGCCGTCGAACAGGTCGGCGAGGAGTGTGTCGGTCTCCGGCATTCAGAGACCGTACGCCTCGAGCAGCTTGAGCCAGACCTCGCTGCGGGTCGGAAACGACGGCACCGCATGGACTAGCCGGTCGAGCGGGACCTCCCCGACGACGGCGATCGTCGCCGCGTGCAGCCAGTCGGCGACCTCGACGCCTGTGAACGTCGCGCCGACGATCACGCCGCGGGTCTCGTCGACCACGAGCCGGCAGATCCCGGGAGCATTCCGGCCGACGAAGCTGGCGCCTGCAGTCGACCCGGTCTCGACGTCGACGGCCCGCACCGTCAGGCCGGCGTCCTCGGCCGAGCCGAGCGTGTGGCCGACGGCCGCGACCTGCGGGTCGGTGAAGATCACCCGGGGCGAGAGAGGCCCGTCCGAGACGATCCGCGCCGGCTTGCCGAGAATCGCGTCGGCCGCGATCCGCGCCTGGTACTTGCCCATGTGCGTCAGCAGCGCCCGGCCGTTGGCGTCGCCGATCGCGTACAGCCAGTCGTGCTCGGCTGACCGCAGGTCCTCGCCCACGAGCAGCGGCGCCCCGGGCTCGAGCCCGATCGTCTCGAGGCCGATCGCGCTCGTCGCAGGCTTGCGCCCGACCGCGACGAGCAGCTCTGCGGCGGTGACGCTCGTGCCGTCTTCGAGCTCGACGGTCACCGCTCCCTCGCGCGAGACAGACACGGCACGCCTGCCCGTGCGCACGTCCACCCCACCCTGGCGAAGCGCCGCCTCCACGAGCGCGGACGCGAAGGGTTCCTCGCGGGCGATCAGCCGCGGGCCCCCTTCGATCACGCTCACTCGCGTCCCGAGCGACGCCCATGCCTGTCCCAGCTCGACGCCCACGACGCCGCCGCCGAGGACGACCAGACTCTCGGGCGGCTGCTTCGCCGTCGTCGCCTCGCGGTTGCCCCACGGCCGCGCCTCGGCGAGCCCCGGGATCGGCGGCACCACCGGCCCGCTTCCCGTCGCGACGATCACGGCCCGGTTTGCCAGCACGGCGTCGTCGCCCACCCGGACTCGTCTCACACCCTCGAGGCGGCCGTGACCGCGCAGAAGCACGACGCCGCGCTCCTCGAGCCAGGGCAGCTGCGAGGAGTCGTCCAGCTCGTGGATCACCTCGTCGCGCCGGGCCAGCACCGCAGCCGCGTCGAGCCCGTCGACGAGGAGGCCGGGCACGCGGCGCGCCTCGGCGAGCAGCTCGCCGGGGCGCAGCAGCGCCTTCGAGGGCATGCAGGCGTAGTACGAGCACTCGCCGCCGACCAGGTGCTCCTCGACGACGGCGACCGAGAGCCCTGCCTGGCCGAGCCGTCCGGCGGCCGCCTCACCAGCCGGACCCGCACCGATGACGACGACGTCGAAGGACCGTTCACCCACCCACCGAGTCTGGCAGATCTCCGTTGTGCGACCATCGCGGCGTGAGCGCGACCCTCGACGCACACGAGCTGCGCCGCCTGATGGCTCGCTGGGTCACCGGCGTCGCGGTCGTCACGAGCCGGGACGAGACGGGCCCGCGCGGCGCGACGACGAACGCGCTCACCTCGCTCTCGCTCGACCCGCTGCTCGTGCTCGTCTGCCTCGACCGGGGCTCGAACACGCTCGAGGCCGTGCGAGCCTCCGGCCGCTTCTGCCTCAACGTTCTCGCCGCCGACCAGGAGGAGCTCGCTCGCCGCTTCGCGACGAAGGCGAGCGGCGAGGAGAAGCTCGCAGGCGTTCCTCACACGCTCGTGGACGGCGTGCCCGTGCTCGGCGGGGTCGTCGCCTGGCTCGTCTGCGAGCTCGAGCGCGAGCTGGAAGGCGGCGACCACGCGATCCTGATCGGCCGGCCGCTCGAGACGGGCGGCGACCCCGACGCACAGCCGCTTCTCTTCTACGGCGGGCGCTACCACGCTGCCTCGCTCGAAGAGCTCGGCGGCGAGTGAGCTCCGCGGCAGCCATTGGACTATCCATTGATCCAATGTGTAGGGTTCCGCTCGTGAGCGGCGAGTCGATGCAGACCTGGCACTCGGAGTCGTTCGTCGCAGAGTGGTCGGGTGACGACGTGCTCTCGGACATGCTGACGCTGCCGCGGCAGATCTCCGCGGCCCTCGTCGCGGGCGCCGGGGAGCCGCCAGAGCACATCGTCGACGTCGGCTCCGGCCCCGGCGGGTACCTCAGCGTGCTGCTGCGCGCCTTCCCGCAGGCGCGCGGGACGTGGACGGACACGTCCGGCCCGATGGAGGAGCTCGGACGCGAAGGCCTGGCCGAGTTCGGCGACCGCGTCACCTTCGTCCTCGGCGACGCGGAGGAGCTCGCCTCGATCCCGATCGACCGCGCCGACGTCGTCGTCAGCTCGCGGATGCTGCACCACTTCCAGGCCGAGAGCCTCGAGCGCTTCTACCGGGACGCGTTCGACCTGCTCGAGCCGGGCGGCTTCCTCTTCAACCTCGACCACTTCGGCTCCCCGCCGGGTTGGGAGCAGCGCTACCGGCAGATCCGCGGCCAGTTCACCGGTAAGCGCAAGGAGGAGCTCTCCCAGCACAGGCACGAGGACACGATGCTCCCGCTCGGCCAGACTTTGGGGTACATCGAAGCGGCGGGCTTCGAGAAACCGGACATCCCCTGGCGGACGTTCTTCACCGCGCTCGTGGCCGCTCGCAAGCCGGAATAGCCGATGTGCTTCGAGCCCTCCGCGCGGCCGCCTGCCCCACCGCGCACCGGACTGGCCGGCGCAACGGAGCGGCTCACGCTCTCGGCCGCGGACGGCAACTCGATCGCCGCGACGCTGGTGCCCACGACGAGCGAGCGAGCGCCGGGGGTCGTGATCCTTCCCGACATCCGCGGGCTGCATCCGTATTACGAAGCGCTGGCCGAGGCCTTCGCAGGCGCAGGCGTGCACGCCCTCGCGATCGACCTCTACGGGCGCACTGCGGGCGCCGAGCACCGAGGAGACGAGTTCGAGTGGCAGCCTCACCGGGAAGCCGCGCGCGACGCGACCATGGCGCTGGACGTCCGGGCAGCGCTCGAGGAGCTCGAGCGACGCGGCGTGGAGCGCCGGTTCGTGGTCGGCTTCTGCTTCGGCGGCCGTGCCGCCTACATGCAGGGCTCCCAGCCGGGAGTCGCCGGTGTCGTCGGCTTCTACGGCGGGCCGGCGCGCGCCGAGGAAGGCGGCTCCTCGCCGATCGAGGAGGCCCGCTCAGGGCGCCTGCAAGCGCCCGTGCTCGCGCTCTACGGCGGCGCCGACGAGGGGATCACGCCGGCCGATCAGCAGGCGTTCGCCGAGGCGCTGACAGCCGCGGGCACGCCGCACGAGACCGTGGTCTACGACGAGGC
>JAWVCV010000192.1:0-3100 GCA_033858115.1 Gaiellaceae bacterium | reverse complement strand
GGATCGACGACCAGGAGTTCATGACCGCGTTCGAGTGCGAGGAGCCGGCCGACTTCATGCACCTGATGCTGACGCTGCGCGAGAGCGAGGCGTCGGCCTACACCGAGCGCGACACGCCGATCTTCGTGGGCGAAGGGATGACGATCCGCACCGCGCTCGACGCGCTGGACGGGGCGTCCGCCAGAGTGCGCGCATAGCCGCGCACCGCTGCACGCTGCTGCTGCTGGTCGCTGCGCTCGCCCTCGCCGGCTGCGGCGGGAACGACGCCGCCGCGCCCGCAGCTGAGCCCAGCAAGGGCGTGAAGGAGCTCTCCAACGTCCTCGAGCTGCGCTCGGACTTCGAGGCGGGCGCGGGCAAGACGCGCCTGCTCGTCCTCTTCTCGCCCACCTGAGGCACCTGTCTCGCCGGCGCCCGTTGGGTGCGGGAGCACATCCTCGACAGGGAGCGGTCGGCGGACCTGAAGGTCTACGCAGTCTGGCTCAACCAACGCGTGACCGACGCGCGCAAGGAGATCGACGAGTCGATCCTGGCTGACCCGCGCGTGACGCAGTACTGGGATGGCGAGGGGATCACCGGCCGGTACTTTGCGGCTACGGATCTCGGCGGCCTCGGCTACGCGGGGTTCGTCTACGACGTCTACTACGTCTTCGGCCCCACTGCCGGCTGGGACGAGAACCCTGCGCCGCTCGCGGGCTCCGGCTCCCCCGTGCTCTACGAGGGCGAGAAGCTCCTCGCGACACTCAAGGCTCAGCTCAGGACGTAAGACACACGCCGACGCACTGGGCTCTTGGGAGGCGGGCCGACCCTTCAGGGGTCTTCGCGCGCTGAGCGTGCGCGTCTGCGGATGCTCAGCTTGCGCTACGAGGCTCTTGGGAGGCGGGCCGACCCTTCAGGGGTCTTCGCGCGCTGAGCGTCCGCGTCTGCGGATGCTCAGCTTGCGCTACGAGTAGGTGTGCTCTTGCCGCCAGACGCGGAAGGCCGCGTAGGCGCAGGCGGCGAGCACGAGGAAGAACGCCAGCGCGTCCGGGCCGGACGGGCCGAGCCCGATCAGCGCACCGATGTCGACCACCGCGAGCACGATTGCTCCGTAGAAGACGTTGCGGCTGCGGTCGGACCAGGCCTCGATGTCGCTGCGCTTCTCCCGCCAGAGCAGGAAGAGGAAGAACGCGATCGCGAGGAAGAAGGCGATCCGGAGCAAGCCGCCGACCGTCGCGAGGACGGGCTCGAGCGAGAGCACGACCACGATGACCGCGATCAGGCCGATGATCAGGAACCCACGGACGGTCGGGTTCATCTGGGTGACGAAGCGCTTCACGAGCCGGTCATGAATGCTCGCACGGCGAGGGCGGCGGCGACGAGGGAGGTGCCCGCGAACCAGGCGAGCCGCTTGGGGCCCTGCGCCGGCGCGTACATCCAGGGGGCGAGGATCGCGGCGAGCGCGAGCGAGCCGTAGACGTAGTGAAGCTCGTCGGCGGCACGGCGGTCGTCGGAGAGCAGGAGCAGGCCGAGGCCGACCTGCGCCACCAGCAGCGTCTGGGCCAGCGCGAGGAGATGCGCGACGAGCCTGCCTGCGCCGCGGCGTCGCCAGTAGACGAGCCCGCCGAGGAGCGCTGCGAGCGCCGGCACCGCGACGACCAGGACGGCCAGGAGCTCGTGGGCGGATAGCATCGCGAGGCAACCCTAGCGAGAGGGGGAACTGTGGTCGGGGAGGGGAAAGCGGCGCCGGATTTCGAGCTGACGAGCGACGCCGGCGAGACCGTCAGGTTGTCCGACCTGCGCGGGAAGCCGGTCGTCCTCTACTTCTATCCCAAGGACGACACCGCCGGCTGCACGACGCAAGCCTGCGGGATCCGTGACGCCTGGGGCGAGTTCCAGTCCCGCGGCGCGGTCGTGCTCGGCGTCAGCGCCGATGACGAGCGCTCGCACGCGAAGTTCAAGGAGAAGTACGGGCTGCCCTTCGCACTCCTCGCCGACACAGACCACGCGACCGCCGAGGACTATGGCGTCTGGGTCGAGAAGAGCTACGCGGGCAAGACGTACATGGGCATCGAGCGCTCGACCTTCGTCATCGACGCCGAGGGCAAGATCGCGAAGGAGCTACGGCGCGTCAAGCCGGACACCCACGCCGACGACGTCCTGGCGGCGCTCCCCTCCTGACCGCGCTTCCTCCCCGACTCGCCGCCGCCATCGAGGAGCTGGTCGCGCAGGCGGGCGGGTCGGTCGGCGCCGAGGTCGAGCGGCTTTCCGCGGCCTACCGCGGAGACGCGCCGCAACGGGCAGCGCGCACGCGCTCGGAGGTCGCGGCGTACCTCGCCTACCGGGCGCCGGCGACCTATGCCGCGGCGGCCGCCGTCTTCAGACAGGTCAACCGGCAGCGACCCGGCTGGGCGCCGCGGTCGCTGCTCGACGTCGGCGCAGGTCCCGGCGTCGCCGCGTGGGCGGCCATGGCCGCCTGGCCGTCACTCGCAGAGTTGACGCTCGTCGAAGTTGAGCCCGAGATGGTGGCGGCAGGGCGCGTGCTCCTGCCGGACGCAAACTGGGTGGTCGCGGACCTGTCGGCCGCGCGCGGTCCGGCCGATCTCGTCGTCGCCAGCTACGTGCTCGGCGAGCTCGCCGAGCCGGCGGCGGCCCGGCTCTGGGCGCAGTCCACCGACATGATCGCGTTCGTGGAGCCGGGCACGCCCGCCGGCTACCGGCGAATCCTGGCCGCCCGCGACGCCGTGATCGAGGCCGGCGGCTCCACCGTCGCGCCCTGCCCCCACGACCTGCCTTGCCCGCTCCCACCCCACGACTGGTGCCATTTCGCGGTCCGTCTCCCCCGGTCGAAGCTGCACCGCCGCGCCAAGGGCGTCGAGCTGGGCTACGAGGACGAGAAGTACTCCTACGCCGCGCTCGGCCGGGAGTCGGCCCCGAAAGCGGCCGCGCGGATCATCCGGCCGCCGCAGGTGCGCTCGGGTCACGTCAACCTCGTCACGTGCGAGCCGGACGGCATTCACGCCCGAACCGTCAGCCGCAAGCAGGGCCCCGTCTACCGGGAAGCAAGAGGCGCCGCCTGGGGCGACGCCTTCGAGCATGCGGATGAGAGGACTTGAACCTCCAC
>JAWVCV010000191.1:0-5877 GCA_033858115.1 Gaiellaceae bacterium | reverse complement strand
GTCGCCGGCTACCACACCGAGTACGGCGGCATGCGCTTCGGGCTCTTCACGATGAGCGAGTACATCAACTTGATCACGCTCTCCGGCCTTGCGGTGACGCTCTTCCTCGGCGGCTGGCACTTCCCGGTGCTGGCAGGGCTCGGCCCCATCTGGTTCGTGCTCAAGCTGTTCGTCCTCCTCTTCATCTTCATCTGGATGCGGACGACGCTGCCCCGGCTCAGGTACGACCAGCTGATGCGCTTCGGCTGGAAGATCCTGCTGCCCCTGGCGACCATCAACGCCGTCGTCACGGCGATCCTCGTGGTGGCGCTCTAGTGCCCTTCGGGACCGCCAAGGGCTTCGGCGTCACCTTCCGGCAGATCTTCAAGAAGCCGATCACGCAGCAGTACCCGGAGTACAAGCGGCCCGTCTACCCGCGGTTCCGCGGCCGCCATCGCCTGCACCTGCACGAGAACGGGCTGGAGAAGTGCGTCGGCTGCTCGCTCTGCGCGGCTGCGTGCCCGGCGGACTGCATCCGGGTCGTGGCGGCGGAGAACACGCCGGACAATCGCGTCTCCGCCGGCGAGCGCTACGCGCGGATCTACGAGATCAACATGAGCCGCTGCATCTTCTGCGGCTACTGCGAGCTCGCGTGCCCCTTCGACGCGATCACGCTCGGCAACGAGTACGAGCTCTCGGAGTACTCGCGTGACGACCTGATCTACACGAAGGACATGCTGCTCGCGGAGCCGATCAAGAAGGTGCCGGTCGCCGACCGCGACCTCTACGACACCCCGATCCCGGCCTACCGCACCGAGAGCTGAGATCCGGCGATGGGCAACTTCCTCGTTTGGGTGATCTGGCTTCTCGCCGCTGCCGCCTGCCTCGGCTCGGGTCTCGCCGTCGTCTCGCTTCGGACCCCCTTCTTCGCCGCGCTCGCGCTGATCGGGAACCTCGGCGCGCACGCCGTCCTCTTCCTGCTCGCCTCGGCCGAGTTCGTGGCCGCCGCGCAGGTGCTGGTGTACGCCGGGGCGGTGATGGTCATGTTCCTGTTCGTTATCGCCTACCTGGGCGACCGCAGCGAGACGGAGGGCCCGTTCACGGCCGGGCCGTCGTGGCTCGCGTGGAGCGCGATCGTGGCGGCCACCGCCCTCCTCGTCGAGGTCGTCGTCGTGATCGGCCTGAAGGCGGGCGACGGGCTCGCGGACGAGGCCACCGTCGACCGCTCGTTCGGCACCCCCGCCGAGATCGGCCGCCTGTTCCTGACCGACCATCTGCTGGCATTCGAGATCACGTCGATCGTGCTGCTCGTCGCGGCCATCGGCGGCGTCATCCTCGGCACCCGCTCGCGGGCCGAGGACGAGGAGGAGGCCGCGCATGCTCGGGCCTGACGTCGCCTGGTACCTGATCGTCGCGGCGTTCCTGTTCGCGATCGGCACCGCGGGTGTGCTCCTGCGCCGCAGCCCGCTGATCGTGCTGCTCTCGCTCGAGATCATGCTGAACGCCGCCAACCTCGCGCTGATCGCGTTCGCGCGGCTGCACGGCGACCACGCCGGCCAGATCTTCGCGCTCGCCGTCATGGCCGTCGCCGCCTCCGAGGTCGTCGTAGGCCTCGGCCTGATCGTCGCGATCGCGCGGCGCAAGCTCGACCTCGACGTCGACCGGCTCCGGGTGCTGCGCGGATGATCGTCGGCGCCTGGCTCTGCCTCCTGGCGCCGCTGGCCGGGGCGCTGCTGATCACGCTGCTCGGGGAGTCGATCTCACGCCGGACCGCCGCGTGGCTGTCGACGCTGTCCGTCTTCGCGGGCTTCGGCGGCGCGGTCGCCTCCTTCGTCGGCCTGCTCGGGCGCCAGCCGGAGGAGCGCGAGGCGACGAGCGCCGCCTGGACCTGGCTCTCGGCGGGAGGCTTCGACTTCGATCTCTCGCTGCGGATCGACCCGCTCTCGGTGACGATGATGCTGATCGTCACCGGCGTCGGCGGGCTGATTGTCCTCTACTCGATCGGCTACATGGACGGCGACCCCGAGGAGCGGCGCTACTTCGCGTACATGTCGCTCTTCGTCTTCTCGATGCTGATGCTCGTCGAGGGCGGCAACTTCCTGCTCCTGCTCGTCGGCTGGGGGCTCGTCGGCCTCGCCTCGTACCTCCTGATCGGCTTCTGGCACGAGCGGCCCTCGGCGGTCGCCGCGGCCAAGAAGGCGTTCGTGATGAACGCCCTCGGCGACGCGACGATGGCGCTCGCGTTCTTCGTCCTGATCTGGCAGACGGGCACACTCGATTTCGAGGGCGCCTTCGCCGGCGCCGACGGCATGTCGCAGACGGCGGTCACCCTGGTCGCGCTCGGGCTCCTTGGCGGCGCGGTCGCGAAGTCGGCTCAGATCCCGCTCCACACCTGGCTGCCCGACGCGATGGAGGGCCCGACCCCCGTCTCCGCGCTCATCCACGCCGCCACGATGGTGACCGCCGGCGTCTACCTCATCGTCCGCGCGCATCCGATCTTCGAACTCGCCCCCGCCATCGCCGACCTCACGGCGGGAATCGGGACGGTCACGCTCCTCGCCGCCGGTCTGATTGCGCTCGTGCAGACCGACATCAAGCGCGTGATCGCCTACTCGACGATGTCGCAGATCGGCTACATGTTCCTCGGCGCCGGCCTCGGCGCCTACGGCAACGGGATGTTCCACCTGATGACGCACGCCTTCTTCAAGGCGCTGCTCTTCCTGGCCGCCGGTCTCGTGATCCACCACCTTGCGGGCGAGCAGGACATCCGCAAGATGGGCGGCCTGCGCACCGTGATGCCGCGGACCTACATCGCCTTCCTGGTCGGCTCGCTCGCGCTCGTCGGCATCCCGCCGCTCGCCGGCTTCTTCTCGAAGGACTCGATCCTCGCTTCCGCGCTCGCGAGCGGCGGCTACGGCCAGCTCCTCTTCGCCGGCGGCCTCGCCGGCGCGCTCCTGACCGGCATCTACACATTCCGGCTCTTGTTCGTCGTTTTCCTCGGCTCGCCCTCGCAGCTCGTGCGCGAGCACGCGGCTGCACACGGGCACGGGGAGGGGCCGTGGACGATGACCGTCCCCGTCGCCGTGCTGACCGTGCTCGCGGTGATCGGTGGCTGGGTGCAGATCGCGGGCATCTGGCATCCCTTCGGCGAGTGGCTCGACCCGATCGCGGTCGGGCGCGAGCATCTGGCCCTCGTCGAGCCGACGGTGACGCAGGACTACGTCGCGAGCATCCTTGCAGTCGGCCTCGGCCTGGTCGGGATCTGGCTCGCGTGGACCTTCTACGGAGCCCGTCGCACCGCCGTGCCTCGGTGGCCGATGCTGCAGCGGACGCTCGAGCACAAGCTCTGGTTCGACGAGCTCTACGACGTCGGCTTCTATCGGCCTGCGGTGCTGCTCTCGTCGCTCCTGCGCCGCGGAGTCGAGGAGCCGCTGATCGGCGGCTCGCTCGAGGGCGTCACCCTCGGCGCGCGCGAGGCGGGCGGCGCCGTCGGCGACGCGCAGACCGGCTATCTCCGCTCCTACGCCCTCGTCATCGCCGCTGCCCTCGCGGTCCTCGTCGTCGTCTTCATCACCGTCCAATGACGACCGCGCTGATCCTCCTCCCGCTCGTCGCCGCGCTCGTCGTTTGGCTGCTGCCGCTCCCCGGCCGCGCCGCCGGCGCAGTGGCACTGGCCGTCGGACTTGCCGAGGTGGCGCTCTGGGTGGTCGCCGCGGCGGGCTTCGACTTCCAGCGGGGCCTCCAGCTCGAGGACCGCCACAGCTGGTTCAGCGACCTCGGCGTCTCCTACCACGTCGGCTTCTTCGGCTTCTCGCTCTGGCTTGCCGGGCTCACCGTCGTCGTCTGCACCGCGGCGATCGGGTACGGGTTCTGGGCGAATCGGGAGCGCGGACGCGTCTACCACGGCCTGCTGCTGTTCCTGACCGGCGCGATCGTCGGCGTCTTCACCGCGCAGGACCTGCTGCTCTTCTACGTGTTCTTCGAGGCGATGCTGATCCCGCTCTACGTCCTGATCGGCGTCTGGGGCGGCCCGCGCCGCCTGCGCGCGACCGCGACGTTCGTCATCTACACGATGGCGGGCTCGCTGCTGATGCTGGCGGCGATCGTCGTCTTCGGGCTCTCGCAGGGGACGTTCTCGCTCGTCGAGTCGGGCACTTCCGCCAACGAGTGGGTCTTCCTCGGCTTCCTTGTCGCCTTCGCCGTGAAGGCGCCGATCTTTCCCTTCCACGGCTGGCTCGTCGAGGCCTACCGCGAGTCGCCGCCGGAGGTGGCGGCGATCCTCTCCGGCGTCGTCTCCAAGGCGGCGGTCTACGGGCTCCTGCGCATCGTGATTTCGAAGTTCCCCGAGCCGGTTGCCGATTTCCAGGCGCCGATCCTCGCGCTCGCCGCGATCGGGCTCGTCTACGGCTCGCTGCTCGCGTTCCGCGCGCCGGACATCCGCTCGGTGACCGCGTACTCCTCGATGGCGCAGATGGGCCTGATCACGCTGGGGCTCTTCTCGCTGAACGACGTCGGCGTCAACGGGGCGATCGTCCAGTCCGTCGCCCACGGGCTCGTGTCGGCGTCCCTCTTCCTGCTCGCCGGGATGGTCGAGGCGCGGACGGGCACGAGCGCGTTCGCCGGGCTCGGCGGCATGGCTCGGGGACGTCCTGCGCTCGCGACCCTGCTGCTGACGACCGGGATCATCGGCCTGGCGGTGCCCGGCTCCGTCGCCTTCGCGGGCGAGTTCCTGGTGCTCGCGGGCGTCTACCGCGAGGGCTGGGGCTGGGCCGTCGTCGGCGCGGCCGCGATCGTGCTCGCGGCGATGTACATGCTCCGCCTGATCTCGGCCGTGCTGCACCAGGCACGCGGCGTGGACGTTCGGGACGATGCGCCCGACCTGCGGCCGTTCGAGCTCTCCCTCGTCGTGCCGCTCGTCGCCCTGCTGCTCTTTCTCTCCGCCTGGCCGGCGCTGATCTCGGAGCGCTCGTTCCCGCAGGCATCCCACCCTGTCGAGGCGTCCGAATGATCCCGACGCCGAAGGTCGACTGGCTCGCGCTCGCCCCGACGCTCTCGCTGCTGGGCGCAGCCGGCGTCGCGCTCCTCGGCAGCGTGCTCGTGCCCTCGTGGATGCGCCGGGGCTTCACCGCCTTCGTCGCGTTCGTCGGCTTCGTCAACGCAGGCGTCTTCGCGGCGATCGTCTTCAGCGAGAGCGAGCAGGGGAGAGCTCTGATCGCGGAGTCGTTCACCCGCGACCGGCTCGGCGCGCTCGCGGCGATCGTGATCGCCGGGGCCGGGGCGCTCACCGTCCTGGTCTCGTGGGGCGAGCGGCGCCGCGACCACGCCGGCGAGTACTACGCGCTCCTCGCTGCCGCGGGAGCCGGCATGACCTTTTTCGTCACCGCCGGGAACCTGATGACGCTCTTCCTCGGGCTCGAGTGGTTCTCGATCTCGCTCTACATCCTCTGCGCGCTCGACACGCACCGCGAGACCTCGCTCGAGGCGGGTCTGAAGTACCTGATCGTCGGCGCCTTCGGCTCCGCGATCCTGCTCTTCGGGTCGGCACTCGTCTACGGCGCGACCGGCGAGCTCGGCTTCTCGGCGATCGCGAAGGCGAACGCCGGCGACGACTACCTGCTCCTCGCCGGCCTCGCGATGCTGATCGCGGGCCTCGGCTTCAAGGCGTCGGCGGCGCCCTTCCACATGTGGACGCCGGACGTCTACGAGGGCGCGCCGACGTCCGTGACGGCGTTCATGTCCGCCGCCACGAAGGTGGCTGCGCTCGTCCTGACGCTGCGGATCCTCGTCGTCGGCTTCCCGGAGCAGGCGCACCTCTGGACGGTCGCGATCGCGGTGATCGCCATCGCCTCCCTCGCGATCGGCAACCTGGCCGCGCTCGTGCAGCGCAGTGTCAAGCGC
>JAWVCV010000190.1:0-4305 GCA_033858115.1 Gaiellaceae bacterium | reverse complement strand
CCTCTTCGAAGCTCATGCCGGCCGGCTTGTGCGCCAGCACGCCGCGCTCGCGGACGCAGACGTACTCCGCATTCGCGCCCCCTCGGATGCCGAAGACCTCATCACCGACCTCGAACTGGGTGATGCTCGCCCCGACCGCCTCGACCACCCCGGCCAGCTCCATGCCGGCGATCTTCCGCTTCGGTCGGAGCAGGCCGGTGAAGGCCCGCGCGAAGAAGTAGTTGGCGCTCCGAAGCCCGGTGTCCGACCGGGTGACCGTCGTGGCGTGGACCTTGACGAGGACCTCGTCGTCCTGCGGCACGGGCCGCTCGACCTCCTCGAGCCGCAGAACCTCTGGAGGTCCGTACCTGTCGTGGACAACTGCTCTCATGCCTTGACCTCCCACGTTCTCGGAAATCGATGAATCGGGCCGCCGTGGTTCCACGCCCGGCCCGCCCGATAGAGCTCCGCCGGCCTGCCACCGGCCGGGCCGGGCCGAGCTCGGCGTCCCGTCGGGATCACCCAGCCGTCGTCGGCGACGACGCTGCGCCGGAAGTTCGCGGCGTCGAGCTGCACGCCCCAGATCGCCTCGTACACGGCCCGCAGCTCGGCCAGGGTGAACGTCGCTCCGACGAACGCGGTGGCGATCCCGGTCACCTCAAGCTCGACGCGAACACGCTCGATCGCGTCGCGCACGATCTGCAGATGGTCGAAGGCGAGATCGATCTCTCCGTTGAGCACCTCGGAGACCGGCACCAGTGCAGCGTCTGCTGCGTCCGTGCCCGCGACGACGGCCCCCACGTCGCGGAGCACTGCGAGATACGCGATCGTGACGACGTTCATGCGCGGGTCCCGCTCAGGGTCGCCGTAGGCGCCGAACTGGGTCAGCAAGCTCGCGGCATCGACGCCCGTCTCCTCGGCCAGCTCCCGCTTGGCCGCCTCGTCCAGCGTCTCCGCCGGCCGCTTGAAGCCGCCCGGGATCGCCCAGCTCCCCTCGAACGGCGCCTCACCGCGCCGCACCAGCAGCACCTGCAGCGCGCCTTCGGACATGGTCAGGATCACCACGTCGACCGTGACCGCGAACGCGGGGAAGCTCGACGGGTCGTAGCCCGAAGGGACTTGCGCCGCGCTGGTTTTGGTCGACATGACTCTTAGCCTAACAGCAAGTTAAGGTCTTGTCGACAAGAACGTATTCCACTGTTACTGGGCGTGGCCGCGAGCCCGAACTCCAGCAGACTCGCTCATGCCGGGTCAGGTCGACAGGGCCGCGACGAGATCGGAGACGCGCGGCTTGTAGCCGGGACGGTCGCGCATCCGGATCTCACGCAAGCGTGGCAGGCGTTCCAGCGGCGACAAGTCCTCGTCGACGATGCGCGTCGTTCCCCACGCGTGAAGCACCTCGATCTCCTCAAGCGGACCAACCGGACCGAGCGACTCAATCTCGCCACAATCGCTGACGGCCAGGAACCGAAGCTTGACCAGACCCTCGACGTCGTCGAGGAGATCGATCCCCCCGCAGCCCTCGAACTCGAGGTGTCGCAGCGACGCCGCATGCTCGGCGACGTCGGAGATGTTGTTGAGCTTGCGAGCCAGGAACACACCCAGCACCGCCAGGTCGGGCAGGTCGGCCGCACCCGCGAGCGACTCCAGGTGCGGCGCCTCCTTGATGCTCAGTCGCTCCAACTGGACGTGGTCCCGAAAAGCGCGAAGGTCGGCTTCATCAAACTGCCACGTGCGCACGCTCCGCAGCTGCTGCACAGCGGTCAATGCGTCGCGCAGCATCCCCCACTCTCCGGAGATCGACCGGAGGTACGGAAGTTCCGCGAGGGCCAACCCGGCGCCCGGGGCAGCTTGCACCGAGAGCTCCTCGAGCGAAGCGCCGAGCCGCCCGATCGGATCCAGATCCACGATCCCGCGGTCAAGAACGTTCAGTCGACGAACTTTCCAGCCAGCCAAGAACTCCAGATTGACCTCGGAGAATCCACGCGCATAGTTCAGAACCAGGCCGTCCGCCTCACCGCGCGCCAGAACCTCGGCGGCCTCGTCCGACCAGGAACCGGTTACAACGAGCGTGCGGCCTTCCGGTGAATCCTCGAGGACGTAGTCGCTTGCCGTGCCCGACGGGACTTCCATCATGGACGGAGTATTTGCTACGGAGTCCGCGGCTGCCAATCGATTAGGTCTGCCTCCGCCCTCTCTGATCGCCGCGATCAACCTTCGGATGTCTTCGGCGTGCCGCCGCGACAACTCGGCCGGATTTTCGAACGGCCCTTTCGCACGCGCATCCCCAAGGAACCCAGTTAGACATTCGCTACGAGCAGACGAGTTGCCTCAATTCGGCTTCAGGAAAGCCGATGACGCCCGTGACACGATCGGGTCCCGAGGGAGGCGACTCAATGAGCAATGGACATCCCGCGCATTCCAACGGGCGCGCCGCGAGATGGATCAGCGTCGGGCAGTCGACGGAGACGGACTCTCATGCGGCCGGGGTCCAGGCGGCGAACATTGCTCTAGCAGGGCGATCGGCCAAGCTGCTGATCGTCTTCTGCTCCGACTCGCATGACCTGGAGCAGCTGCTGGCCGGCATCAACGAGGCCTCCGGCGGAGCCCCCCTGATCGGCTGCTCGACAGCAGGCGAGATTGCGACTGCCGGCCCGGCCGACCTGAGCGTCGTCGTCACAGCGCTCGGCGGCGAGGGGTTCTCGATCGTGACCGCTGCCGCGAGCCTCGAGGCAGACCGTCTGAGCGAAGGTGGCGCTGCAGTTGCGTCGTGCCTGTCGTCCGTGGAGGAGCGGGAGCACCGCGTGTTGCTTCTCCTGACGGACGGGCTCGCCGGTGATCAGCAGGAGATCGTCCGGGGCGCATACAGCGTCGCCGGAGCCGGAGTAGCGCTTGTGGGCGGTTGCGCCGGCGACGACCTCAAGATGACGTCCACTGCACAGCTGCACGGCTCGCAGGTGCTGGGGAAGGCGGTCGTAGCCGCCGCCATCGCCTCGGACAGCCCGATTGGAGTCGGCGTCCGCCATGGCTGGTGCCGAGTCGGTGAGCCGATGGTGGTCACGAAAAGCGCCGACAACCGTGTGTACTCACTCGACGGCCAGCCGGCGCTCGACGTCTACCTCTCGCGGCTCGACGCACCCCCGGAGGCGGCCACCGATGCCGATGCGTTCACGCGCTTCGCGATCACGCATCCGCTCGGACTCGTCCGTCGCAGTCAGGAAGAGCACGTCCGTTTTGTCGCCGACACGAACTTCGAAGACCGGTCGCTCGGCTGTATCGCCGAGGTTCCCCAAGGGGGGATGGCCTGGATCATGCGAGGCGACGACGAGTCGGTCCTGGACGCAACGGATCAGGCGTGCTCGGACGCAGTGAGCGCGCTCGACGGTCAGCCTCCACTGGGATTGCTCGCGTTCGACTGCATCGGCCGACGCGGGATCCTCGGAGACAGCGGCATCCGTGGCGAGATCACCCGGATCGCCGCTCACGCGGACGGAGCGCCCGTCGCAGGCTTCTATACCTACGGAGAGATCGCCCGCACGACCGGCGTTGCCGGCTTCCACAACCAGACTCTCGTGGTACTCGCCCTAAGTTGATCGACGCCGCCAACAACGACAACTGGTCGACCTACCAGCTGACTGAGTTCCTGGGCGCTGTCGCGTCCCTGCGCCGCGCCGATGATGTCGCCGGCAGTGGAATTAGACGGATCGCGGAAGCGGTCGACGCCGAAATCGGCGCGTGCCTGGGACGAGCCGGCGTCGTCAGCTCGGTCGGGTTCCCCTTCGGCGAGGCTCCCGAGGAGGCCATAGACGAAGCCGTGCGGTCCGGGAGCGGCTGGATGACGGTGCCGAACGTCGGCCACGGACGGAGCCTCGTGATGCCGATCGAGGACGAGGGCCTCGCCTGGCTACTGCTCGTGCGGCTCGGAGACGAGGCTTTCACCTGCGATGAGATCAACCTCATCGCAGGGATGGTGCGAGTCCTCGAGCTCGTGCTCCAAAACCTCCGCGCTTTCGAGACGGAGCGCGCCCTGGCCGCCTCACTTCAGGAGAGGCAGACCCTGCTCGAGAAGCTCTCGCTCATCGAGCGCTCAATCTCGCTCAGGGCCCCGCTCGCCGACGTGCTCGACGCCATCGCCGACGGCGCTACCGCCCTCTTCGGAGACGAAGTCGTGGGGCTTCGGCTGCTCGATCCCGACGATCCGGAGCAACTGCTGCTCGTCTCGTCGCGCGGTTTGACGCCGGAGCAGCAACGCACCCTCTACAGATGCCCGAAAGACGAGTCCGCCGGCGGCCAGGCCTTCTTCCACGAACGGCTCGTGATCATCGA
>JAWVCV010000189.1:0-4082 GCA_033858115.1 Gaiellaceae bacterium | reverse complement strand
GCGGGCATCTCGAGCTCGGCCGCGCGGGCCGCGAGCGCCGGGATCCGGCACGCCCCGTCGAGGATCGAGTACTCGCTGTGGACGTGCAGGTGGACGAAGTCGGCGCTCACGGAAGGGCAATTGTATGACCGGCTCCGGCCGACACCCGACGCGGCTCAAGAAGCCCTGCTCAGACCCGCAGCGGCCTCTCGCACTAGGATTTCACGGCGCCATGGGCTTCGCGTTTCCCCCGCCGACGAGCGCCGACGAGCAGGGCCGGGTCGCAGTCGGCGGTGACCTCGAGCCCGAGACGCTGCTCACCGCGTACCGCTCGGGGCTCTTCCCGATGCGCCAGTCCAACGGCGATCTGACCTGGTGGTCGCCCGATCCGCGCGGCATCCTCACCGTCGACGGGTTGCACGTCACCGACTCGCTGCGGCGCTCACGGCGCCGGTTCGAGATCAAGGTCGACACGTCGTTCGAGGCCGTTGTGGTCGCGTGCGCGTCCCGCAAGCAGGAGGAATACGACTGGATCACCGACGAGATCCGAGACGCCTACGTCGCCCTCCACCGCCTCGGCTGGGCGCACAGCGTCGAGACGTGGACGCTGCCGACCGACGACCAGCCGGCCGAGCTTGCGGGCGGCCTCTACGGCGTCGCCGTCGGCGGCCTCTTCGGGGGCGAGTCGATGTTCTCCCGCCGCCGCGACGCCTCGAAGGTCGCGCTCGTCGGCCTCGTCGAGCTGCTGCGCCACGACGGGGGTGACGGCGCCGGCCGGATCATCGACCTGCAGTGGCTGACGCCCCACCTCGCGTCGCTCGGCGGCGTCGCGGTGCCGCGGGAGGAGTACCTCGCCCGGCTCGAGCAGGCGCTGGCGCTGCCCAAGCCTCCTGGCTTCGCGTCCGCGGGCGAGCGCTAGCTCGCCGTCGCGTGCAGCGCGGCGAGGTCTGCGGCGCAAACCCGGCAGGAGCAGACGTTCTCCTCGAGCAGCAGGCGGCTGCCGAACGAGGCGCCGACATGGTCGACGATCGCGCTCCAGCACTCGAACTTCCGCTTCGGGCCGCCTTCGGAGACGAACCGGCGCAGGAGCTCGCCGAGCGGCGCATCCCAGACGTCGAGATCGGACAAGAGCTTCTTCGAAGAGACCTTGAACCGGCCGTGGACGCGGTAGTGGATGCCGATCACGTCGTTGACGGTCGCGTGCATCGACCACAAGGCGGACGCAGGGTCGTCAACGAGCGCGCGCTGCACCTTGTCGTTCGCGTGGTGGAGCATGAACCGGTCGAGCTGGGCATCCGCCGGGTCGTACACGGGCGGCTGCGCAGCGTCGGCGCGCGCCTTCACGCCGGCGAGGCTGCCCGTCTTGTCGAAGAGGATCACCCCGCGCGCCACCATTGGCGCGCGCCGCCCCTCTTCGATTTCCGCTTCGAGCTGTCCTTCGAGCTGGCGTAGCGAGCAGAACGTGATGTCGACCTTGACGCCGCCGATCCGAGGGTGGTTGATCGCCTGGCACGGGTTGTCGTCGGCGACGAGCACGCGCACGTCGAGGTCGCTGGCCTCGGCCGCCGCTCCCTCCGCGACAGACCCGAAGAGAAGCGCTCCGACGTAGCGGTCGCCTGCAGCCAGCGCCTCGACCGCGCGGACGGCCGGACGAAAGCGCGGGGCTACACTCATCGAGGAGACGATAGGCGAGGCGGCTAGAGGACGCGTGAGTAGGCGAGCGCCCAGAGCGTCGTCCAGCGCTCGCCGCCGTCCTCGCAGCGCTGGTACGACCAGTCGAGCGAGTCGGGCTCTATGTTCTCCCAGCGCATCCGGAACACGGCCGGGGTACCGTCGACTTCGCCGGTTCGCCGCAGCTCCATGACCCCGTTCTCGAAGCTGCCGGCGAAGTCGCGGTAGTTCCCCTCGCTGTCCACCCAGGTCTGGCGCCAGCACTGGGCGGCGCGGTCGTAGACGGAGAAGCTCATCCCCTGGAACTCGAGCGACGGCCGGCCGTCGAAGTTCTCGACGACGACGGCGCCGCCGAGATCGAGATAGACCGAGTTCGTCCCCGCGTGCCACTCGAGCTCGTCCGTCCAGACGCAGTCCCACTCCCCCACCCAGAAGTCGAACTGCCGTGCGGCGTCGAGCTCCACGGTGACCGGCTCCTCGACGACGCTCATGTCAGTTGGAACGTCGGCCGCCGCGGGAGGTTAGGCGATTAACGCGAGCGCAACACCTGCCTAACGCGGCGTACTTTAGGGCGATGCCCGAAGTCGGCTTCTCACCGGCACGGCGGCTGCGGCTCGCGGCGGTCGTGTTCATCGTCGCGTGGTTCCTGCTGCCGGAGCTCCGGCGCTGGATCCCTCCCTGGCTGCCCTTCCTCGCCCTGCTCGCGCTCGAGGTCAATTTCCTCGTCGCGGGGCTGCGCGAGCGGGGAGCTCCGCCGGCGTCGCGCGGGCGGAGCCCTCAGGAGACCGACATCGACGAGCTTGGCGGCGAGGAGTGGCTCGAGCCGGTGCTGGTCGAGGTCGGCGGGCAGCAGGTCTGGATCCCGGTCACCGACGAGGAGGCCGAGCCGAAGCGGCGGCGGCCACTGCGACGGCCGCGGCGGCTCCTGGGGCCGCTGGAGGGACTGGCGGTGCTCGTGGCCCTCGCGGCCGTCCTCTTCGTGCTCGTGCCTGCCGGCGGCTGGGCGAGCCTCGACGCCGCGGCCCAGGCGCGCACCCAGGAGCGGCTCTCGATCGAGGCCTCCCGGATCGCCGGCCACCAGGCGCGCGTCCACTGTGACGCCGAAGGGAAGGCGGTCGGGGTCGTCCAGCACTCCGACGGTCTCGCCGAGGTCGGCGGCGCGAACGCCTTCCTGACGCCGGCGATCTGCTACCGGCTGCACGGGCTTGCGTTCGACGGCGACGAGGGCTCCTTCAGCCAGACCGCGCGCGCAATTGCCGTGCTCGCGCACGAGGCGTGGCATCTCCGCGGCGTCCGGAACGAGGGCGTCGTCAACTGCTACGCGTTTCAGAGCGGCGTCGCGCTCGGCCGGCGGCTCGGCCTCTCGCCAGGGGCGGCGGCGCAGATGATGCGGCAGCAGCTGGCCGAGAACGCGCTCAGCGCCCGGTCGGCGCCCGCATACCTCGTGCCGGCGGGGTGCCATGACGGCGGGAGCCTGGATCTCTCGCCCGGCAGCTCCCGCTTTCCCTGATCACCAGTCGGTCGGGCGGAAGTCCTTCAGGAACTGGCCCCAGACGTGCTCGCCGGTGTTGAAGCCGGCGATGATCGGGTCGACGATCCGCGCGGCCCCGTCGACGATGTCGAGCGGCGGCCGGAAGCGGTGCTCCGCGGTCTTCTGCTCCGCGATCGCGACGGGATCCTCGTCCGTCACCCAGCCCGTGTCGACGCTGTTCATATGGATGCCGTCGGCGTGGTAGTCGGCCGCTGAGGTGCGCGTCATCATGTTCAGCGCGGCCTTCGCCATGTTCGTGTGCGGGTGCCGCGTGGTCTTCCACCGCCGGTAGAACTGGCCCTCGACGGCAGACACGTTGACGATGTGCTTGTCGCGTTCCGGCGTCTTGAGCAGGAGGGGCTTCAGCCGCGCGTTGAGGACGAACGGCGCGACGGCGTTGACAAGCTGCGTCTCGAGCAGCTCGACCGACGAGACCTCGGCCAGCAGCAGCCGCCACGAGTTGCGGTCGCGCAGGTCGACCTGCTGCAAATCCTGGTCGAGTTGGCCCTCCGGGAAGAGATCGTTCCTCGTCGTCAGCTCGGCAGGGCCAGTGTGGAGGAGCTCCGCCCCGCGCAGGCCCTGATAGCCGCCGAGGAGCGCACGAACCTCGGGGCGCGCCTTGCCCGCGGCCTCTTCCCCTTCGAGCATGTGGCGGTAGAAGTCGGTCGGGCGGCGGACGGTCTGGCAGGCGTTGTTGACGATGAAGTCGAGCCGGCCGTGGTTGGAGCTGAGGTGGTGACAGAACTCCTCGACGCTCGGCGTGTGTCGCAGGTCGAGCCCGAAGATCTCCAGCCGCTCACTCCACTCCTCGAAGTCGTCCTCGCCTGCATAGCGCTCGGCCGCGTCGCGGGGGAAGCGCGTGGTCACGACGAGGTGCGCGCCGGCGCGCAGGAGCTTGATC
>JAWVCV010000188.1:0-2937 GCA_033858115.1 Gaiellaceae bacterium | reverse complement strand
ACGTGGAGGCGCAACGGCTGGGCCGTGCCCTCGGCGTCGAGCCGGCCAAGCTGCGCGAGGCGCTCTCGATCGGGAGCGGCGCAAATCGCCCGCTCGCCGAGTGGGGCATGCACCGCCTGCGCTGGCCGCACAAGGATCTCGAGGTCGCGCTCGCCGTCGCCGCCGAGGCGGGCGTCGAGATGCCCTTCGTCGAGCAGCTCCCCCGGCTGATGCAGGAGCTGACGGTCGAGGACCTGCACGAGCTGATGTAGCCCTTCGAGCTGACTGCAGCCGCGAAAGGAGCAAAGCCCAATGCGCGCCACTCACCCCATCGTCCTCGCCGCCGCCGCGGCAATCGTCACGGCCGCGATCGCGACAACCGCCTTTGCCGACCGGGGAGGCCCCGGCCCGATCGAGGCGACGAGCTTCACGGCCGTCTTCAAGAGCCCGCTCGGCCTTGAGGGCCTGACCGGCGACGAGGACGGCAACCTCTACTCGACGGGGCGCAATGCGAGCCCGTGCCCCGTCTACCGCGTCGCGGCGACGGGCGGCCCGGCCGTCGTTGTCGGCAACGTGCCCGCGCCGTGCTCGCCGAGCGGGATCGCATTCGGCCCCGACGGCCGCCTCTACCTCTCCGACGACGATCAGATCCTCGCGGTGGCGCCCGACGCGGCTGCACCGCCGACGGCGAGCGTCTACGCGAACGGCGTTCCCGGCACGAACGGGCTCGCGTTCGACCGCAACGACGACCTTTGGACCGGCGACGGGACGACCGGCCAGGGCCGTATCTGGCGCGTCGACCAGCACGGCGTCGTCACGGAGGCCTTTCGTGTCCAGCCGCTCGTGAACGGCGTCGGCGTCGGCCGCGAGGCACGCACGCTGCCCCCGGGGACGGCGCAGCCGCTCGTGGCGAACGGCGTCGCGTTCGACCGCGACGGCTCGCTGCTCGTCGCGGACACGGCTCGAGGCGCGCTCTGGCGCGTCGCGCTCGACCGCGCCGGAAACCCGCTGTCCCCGACCGGCTGCGACTCCACGTTCACGGCCAACACGCTCTGCCTCGACAACATCTGGGTGCAGCACCCCTACCTCGAGGGCTCGGACGGGATCGCGCTCGATCGCGCCGGCAACGTCTGGGCGGCCGCGAACGAGCGCAACGCGATCGTGGTCGTCCGCAAGCAGGGCGAGACGACCGAGGTCTTCCGCAATCCGGCGGACGACGCGACCAGCCTGCGGAATGGCGGGCCGCTCGAGTTCCCGACCAGCCCCTTCCTCCTCGACCGGACGCTGTGCGTCACGAGCTCCGACGGCAATCGACGCGACAACTCACCGAACACCGCCGGCGAGGTTCGCCCCGGGTCTGCTGCGGTCGCGAAGATCTCGTGCGCGCCGCTGCGGAGATAACGGCCGCCGATGCGCATCTCGCTCGCCTGCTGGGACTACGACCGCACTCGTGCGATCCTGGAGGGCCGCATCCGGCCGGAGGGCCTGACCGTCGACTACATCGCGCTGCCGCCGGAGGAGACCTTCTTCCGGATGGCCCGCTTCCGCGAGTTTGACGTCGCCGAGCTCTCGCTGTCGTCGTACGTGCTCTCGCGTCGCAGCGCCGAGCCGCCGTTCGTGGCCGTGCCGGTCTATCCATCGAAGTCGTTCCGCCACTCCGGCATCTACGTCCGGCGAGACGGCGGGATCGAGCGGCCCGAAGACCTTCGGGGCAGGCGCGTCGGCGTCGCCGAGTACCAGCTGACGGCGAACGTCTGGATTCGCGGCATCCTCGCCGAGCATCACGACCTGCCGTTCACCGACGTCACCTACGTGACGGGCGGCCTCGAGGACCCGAGGAGGATCGAGAAGATCAAGCTGGAGCTGCCGGCGTCGATCCGCATCGAGGCCGCTCCGAGCGGGAGGACGCTCGCGGAACTGCTGGCGGCGGGAGAGATCGACGCGATCTATTCACCTCGGCCGCCGAGCACGCTCGGCGCGGGCGGCGTGACGCGGCTGTTCGAGGACTTTCCGGCGCAGGAGCGGGCCTACTTCGAGGCGACTGGGATCTTTCCGATCATGCACCTGCTCGCGATCCGCTCCGATGTCTACGAGCGCGACCGGTGGATCGCCCGGAGCCTCGTGAAGGCGTTCTCCGCGGCCCGCGACGAGGCGCTCGCGGCGCTGCACGAGCTCGCCGCGCTCAAGATCAGCCTCCCTTGGACGCCGGCGCACGCGGAGGAGGCGACGCAGCTGATGGGCCCGGACTACTGGGCCTACGGCGTCGAGCCGAACCGGCACGTCCTCGCCAAGTTCCTCGAGTATTCGCAGGCCCAGGGCCTCGCCGGGGCAGACCAGACCGTCGACTCGCTGTTCGCCCCCGAGACGCTCGAGGAGTTCGCGATCTAGAGATAGTTGCTGTCAGCAACTAAGTCTCGGAGACCTCGGCGAACAGCTCGTCGACGACGGGCGCGCTCGCGAGGATCTTCTGGCTGACGGCGTGGCGGATCAGCTCCTCGATCGTCGCCCGGTTCGGCTCGAGCCCGTACGGGAGCGGATCCCCGCCGGTGATCTGCCGCACGCGTTCGTGCACGGGATCGAGGGCGACGCGCTCGAGGTAGAGGCTCTTCGCCGCCGCGAACGCCTCGAAGACCGCGCCCGCGAGCTCGGGGTGAGCGTCGAGGAGCTCGTCCTTGACCACCACCAGGTGGTTGATCGGATAGTGGCCGGACCGCTGCAGCGCAGCGAAGCCCGCCTCCTCCGCGTCGGGGATCAGCGGCGCAACGTCGGGGTGATCGACCTCGACACCGATTGCGGCGGCCAGCTCCCCGGCCGCGAGGAGCTGGGCGATGTCCTCCCCCTCCCCCACCGGGACGACGTTCGCGGGCGGCTCGTACTCCGCGACGTGCTCGTCCCCGGACAGCACCCACGTGACGCGGTCGAGGTCGACGCCGTACTCGTCGGCCAGGATCCCGCGCG
>JAWVCV010000187.1:0-9615 GCA_033858115.1 Gaiellaceae bacterium | reverse complement strand
GCTGCGGCTGCGGCTGACCATCCGGCCGCGGGCGTAGACTCGACCGCGTGAGCGACGTGCTGCTCCAGTACGAGGAGGCCACGGCGGGCTGCACCCGCTGCCCGCTGGCCGCCACCCGCACCCAGGTTGTGTTCGGCGCCGGCGACCCGGGCGCGGAGCTGATGTTCGTCGGCGAGGCGCCGGGCTTTCACGAGGACCAGCAGGGCGTCCCCTTCGTCGGCCAGGCCGGAAAGCTGCTCGAATCGCTGCTGAACGGAATCGGGCTCACGCGCGCCGACGTCTACATCGCGAACGTGCTCAAGTGCCGGCCGCCTGGGAACCGCGATCCGCAGCCCGAGGAGATCGAGGCCTGCGAATCGCACCTCTTCCATCAGATCGAGCTGATCCGGCCAACCCTCGTCGCCACGCTCGGGAACTTCGCGACCAAGCTGCTCTCGGGCAAGCCGACGGGGATCACGCGCGTGCACGGCGTCCCGCAGCAGGTGACGCTGGGTGGCAACGCGGTGACGCTGTACCCGCTCTACCACCCTGCCGCCGCGCTCTACACGCGCTCGATGCTCTCCGTGCTGGAGGAGGACTTCGCTCGCATCCCGCAGCTGCTGGGAACTGAGATCGCTCCCGTCGAGCCCGTGGAGGAGCGAGAGCCGGAGCCCGAGCTCGTGTTGGGGCCGGCTGTGCAGCTCGGCCTCTTCTGAGCCTGGTGCAGCTGCACGCCGCGTCGCCCGAGGAAACCGAGGCGATCGCGTCGCGCCTGGCCGTCGCGCTCGTCCCGGGCGACGTCGTCACCGTCTCCGGCGATCTCGGCTCGGGCAAGACGACCTTCGTCCGCGGCGCGTGCCGCGCGCTCGGCGTCACCGCGCCCGTCACGAGCCCGACCTACACGATCGGTCACCGCTACGAGGGCGATCCGGACGTCTCCCATCTCGATCTCTACCGCTTCGCCGGCGTCTCGCCGGCCGAGTGGGCCGACCTGGAGCCCTACTTCGAGGACGCAATCGTCTTCGTCGAGTGGCCCGAGGCGGGGGAGCGGGGGCTGCCGCTCGTGCGCGCGGCCGTCCGGCTGGAGCACGAGAGCGAGACGATGCGCCGGATCGTGATCGAGGGGGACGTAACATTGGCGCCGTGACCCGGCGCGCGATCGGAATCGGCTGGCTTGCTGTCGCGGTGCTCGCTCTGGCCGGCTGCGGCGGCGGCAACCGCGCCGACGATGGCCGGAAGGCCGTCGGCGGCGGCTGCGAGGCCGCGAAGGCCGATCTCCTCTCGACTGTCGCCGAGCGCGACCGCCTCTTCGTCGACCTCCAGCTCGGCAAGGCGACCGCTGCTTGCGAGGGCGACCTCGCGTCGAGCGGCAGCGTGGAGAAGTGCACCGCCGCCCGCGCGGATCTCGAGGCTGCGGCCGCGGAGGACACGCCACCGCCGGACCTCGACGGGCGCATCGGCGCCGCCGTCGAGTCGTGCGTGGGCACCGAGATCACCTCGACGATCCCGGCTCCCTAGAGTTTCGCCGGGTGCTGATCCTGGCCTACGACACCGCGACGGATCGGGCGACGAGCGCCCTCGTCGACGACGGCGAGGTGCTCGGCGAGCGGGTCTCACGCGCGTCGGCGTTGCTGGCGGACATCGATGCGCTGCTCCGCCAGGCCGGAGCACATCCTGGCGACGTCGGCGGGCTGGCCGTGGGGACGGGCCCCGGGAGCTTCACGGGCATCAGGATCGGGCTCGCGGTCGCGCGCGGCCTCGCGCTCGCGCTCGACGTTCGCGTGGCGGGAGTCTCGACGCTCGACGCCCTCGCCGTCGGCGCTCCGGGTGCGACGCCGGTGATCGACGCCAAGCGGCGCGAGGTGTTCGTGCCGGGTCCGAGCGCAATGGCGCCGGCGGAGCTTCGGCTCGAGCCGGGGACCGTGTGCGTCGGCGACGGCGCCGTTCGCTACCGGGACCTGCTCGAGGAGTCCGGCGCGATCGTGCCGCCGGACGCGGACGAACGCCACCTGCCGCGGGCCCGTTTCCACGCGCAGCTCGCGCAGGAGTTCGGCCCCGTCGAGCTCGTCGAGCCGCTGTACGTTCGCCTTCCCGACGCGGTCGAGGCGGCGCGATGAACGTCGACTTGCGCAAGCTCGAGCTGCGCGATCTGAACGCGATCGAGGAGATCGAGCGCGAGTCGTATCCGACGCCCTGGTCGCGCTCGATGTTCGCCGGCGAGCTGGCCAAGCCCAGCTCGCTCTCGCTCGGCGCCTTCGACCCCGAGTCGGGGGCGCTCGTCGGCTACCTCGTCATCTCGCGCTACGTCGACGCATGGCACGTGATGAACCTTGCCGTCGCGCCGCAGTACCGCCGGCGTGGAATCGCGAGGGTCCTGCTCGACCAGCTCTTCGAGGTGACCGCCTCCGACGAGCGCCGCGGCTACACGCTTGAGGTGCGCGTCTCGAACGAAGGCGCGATCAAGCTCTACGAGGTGATGGGCTTCGTCGCCCGCGGCGTCCGCCGGGGCTACTACACGGACAACCGCGAAGACGCGCTGATCATGTGGCGCGATCCCGTGACGTCCGAGCAGGCAGAGGCAGGATGATCCTCGGGATCGAGACCTCCTGTGACGAGACCGCGGCGGCCCTCGTCACCGCGGAGGGCGAGATCCGCGCCAACGTCGTCTCCTCGCAGGCAGAGCTGCACGCACGCTACGGCGGTGTCGTGCCCGAGGTCGCCTCCCGCAGGCATCTCGAGCTTGTTGCTCCCGTCGTCAACGAGGCGTTCGAGCAGGCGGGCGCGAAGCTTGCCGACGTCGAGACGGTCGCGGTCACGCAGGGACCGGGGCTCGTAGGCGCTCTGCTCGTCGGGCTCTCGGCCGCAAAGGCGCTGGCCTGGGCGCGCGGGCTGCCGCTGGCTCCGGTCGATCACCTGCACGGACACGTCGCTTCGCTCTACCTCGGCCAGGATCCCGTCGAGCCGCCCTTCCTGTGCCTGCTTGCGAGCGGCGGGCACACCCTGCTCCTGGACGTCCAGGATCGCTCGGGCTACCGAGTGCTCGGCACATCGATCGACGACGCTGCGGGCGAGGCGTTCGACAAGGGCGCGCGCCTGCTCGGGCTCGGCTATCCGGGCGGGGCCGCGATCGACCGGCTGGCGCGGACGGGCGACCCGGACGCGTTCTCCTTCCCGGTTGCGCGCCTCGACGGCCTCGACTTCTCCTTCTCGGGGGTCAAGACAGCGCTCCTCTATGCGGTGCGCGGCCTCGGCGACGACGCAGAAGCACGCAAGGCCGATCTCGCAGCCTCGTACCAGCGGGCGATCGTACGGGCGCTCGTCGAGCGGACGCATGCGGCCGCCGAGCAGGAGGGGCTCGACATGATCGCCGTCGTCGGCGGAGTCGCCGCCAACTCCGAGCTGCGCGAGTCGTTGCCGGGTGCGCGCTTCGCGCCGCTGGAGCTGTGCACGGACAACGCGGCGATGATCGCGTCCGCGGGCCGGTACGGCAGATCGCTCCCCTATCCTCGGTACCTTGAGCTCGACGCGTATGCATCGCGCCCCTGACCGCCGCAGGATCGCGGCCGGCCTGGCGGTCGCGGCGGCGTTGCTGGTTGCGGGCGGAGGGCAGGGCGCCCGCGCGCCGGCCGAACCCGAGGCGGGGGCGGCGGCCTGGCGTGGCTTTGTCGACGGCGAGCGCACCGCGGTTGCGGTCGGCCAGCGCATGATCGTCGTCCTCCGCTACCCGTCGCTGGCCGACCGCATGGCCGAGGCCGGGGGCCATGCGACCGAGTCCGACATGAGGCGCTGGACCGCCGCGGCGCTCGCGGGTCAGAAGCAGATCGCCGCGCGCCTCTCGCGCGAGGGAATCCAGCTCGTCCCCGACTTCGTCTACACGCGCACCTTCAACGGTTTCGCCGCGCCGATCGACGCCCGTGCACTCGCCCTGCTCGAACGCGACAAGGATGTGCTTGGGGTCTACCCGGTTCGGGCGGCCTACCCGGCGTCGCTCTCGGAGGCCGAGCTCGATGAGCCCGCGTTCGGCGCGGGCGCGGGGAGGAGGCCCGACCTGCAGATCCTGGGGCTCGACGGTCGAGGAATCACGATCGCCCTGCTCGACACCGGCCTCGACGTCACGCATCCCTTGATTCGCAACCGGTTGCTCGACGGGATCGACGTGCTCGATCCGGACGCCCGCGGAATCGCTCGCGCTCATCCCGACGACGCGACCCTGGTCGAGCGCCACGGCACCCAGCTGGCAGGACTGCTTGCGGGACGGAACGGCCCTGCGGGCCTGCACGGAGTCGCGCCGGGTTCCTCGATCTTGCCGATCCGCATCGCCGGCTGGCAGCCGAACGCCGAAGGGGGCTTTGCGGTCTACGGCCGCACGGACCAGCTCCTCGCCGGGCTCGAGCGCGCTGTCGATCCCGACGGGGACGGCGACGTCCTCGACGCGGCGCGCGTCGCCGTCGTCGGTGTGACGGAGCCCTTCGCCTCCTTCCCCGACGGGCCTCTCGCGCGCGCGATCGCGGGGGCGGCGGCCCTCGACACGCTCGTGGTCGTGCCGGCGGGCAACGAGGGGCCGGCAGGACCCGGATACGGCAGCGTCGGCGGGCCGGGTGGTGCGCCCGCCGCCCTGACGGTCGCGGCAGCCGACGTGCGGCTGGAGACGGCGACCGTGCGCGTCGTCGTCCGCGCCGGGCTGCACATGCTGCTCGATCGCGAGCTGCCGCTCGCCGGTGCCGCGGCTCCGAGCGCGCCGCTCTCGCTCTCGGTCAGGCGTCCTCGTCGAGAGGGGACTGGCGGACCGCTCGGGGCGTCACTCGACCGCTACTTCGACCAGCGTGGCTACAGCCTCGTCGCCGGAGGGGCCGCTCTGGTCGCCCGGGCTTCGGGGCCGACGGACGACGCACGCGACGCGGTGCTCGCCGGCGCGAGCGCGATCCTCGTCGACGGGCTCGTTCCCGCCGGCGCGCTCGGCCTCGACGACCGCCTCGACGTGCCCGTCGTCGGCTTGCCGCCTGCCGTCGCGGCCGAGGTGCGACGCTCGCTCGCACGCGGGGCGGGCGTGAGCGTCTCGCTCGGGGCGCCAGGTTGGCGCGTCAACGAGCGTAAGGCCACGATCGCGGCTTTCTCTTCGCAGGGACTTGCTTTCGGCGGGGGCGTCAAGCCTGAGGTCGCGGCGGCAGGCGTCGAGCTCGTCACCGCCGATCCGGGCCGGAACGCCGACGGCACCGCCCGCTACGGCACGATCTCGGGCTCGAGCGCCGCCGCGGCGCTTGCCGGTGGGGCAGCCGCGCTCCTCGCTCAGGCTCGCCCGGAGCTCGACGCGGTCGCGTTGAAGGGCGCGCTCGTCGGTACCGCCGCTCCGATCGCGTCCGGCTCGCTCGCCGCTCAGGGCGCCGGCGCGCTCGACCCGGCCGCGGCGAGCGCCGCCGAGGTGATCGCCAATCCCGCCGCGATCGGCTTCGGCGCCGCCGATCGGGCGGGCTGGCGCTCGGTACGGCAGATCGTCGTCCGGAACGTCTCGTCGCGCCGTGTGACCGTCACCGTGGCGGCCGCTGCCGAGGACATCGCGGGCGTCTCGGTGACCGCGCGCCCGGACCGGATCCGGCTTCGTGCCGGCGAGCAGCGGCGGGTGACGTTGACAGCCCGGATCGCCTTCGTGCCGCGGGGGCTCGGCGCGATCTCCGGCCGCGCCCGCCTCGAGGTCTCGGGAGGGGGCAGGATCGTCGTCCCGTGGGCGGTCGCGCTGCCCGTGCAGGGATCGGCGCTGATCGGCGGCCTGCAGCTCTCGGCGAGGAGCTTCCGCGCCTCCGACCGCGCTCCGACCGTGCTCACGGTGCAGGCCGGGCAGGTACGCGACCTCGCCGGTCGGCGGCAGCTGCGCCCGGTCTCGCGACTCGACGTCGAGCTCTGGCGCGGCTCCAAGCCGCTCGGCCTGGTTGCCCGGCTGCGCGACGTGCTGCCCGGCCGGTACGCGTTCGGGCTCACAGGCCGAGGGCCTTTCGGCCGTCAGCTGCCGCGCGGCCCGTACCGCCTGCGGGTCGTCGCCATGCCGCCCGACGGCGCCGCCGAGGTCGAGGTCCTGGCCTTCAGAATTCGCTGACCGTCGCGGCGGTAGACTCCCGCGCGCCAACCGAGGAAAGCCAGGAGGAGTCGAGATGACGACGACCGAGGCGCCCACTCACCTGCGAGAGAACCCCTACGCGATCGCGCGCCGGCAGCTGCGCCGCGTCGGGGAGACATTCGGGATCGACTCGAACCTGATCAACGTGCTGGAGCGCTGCAAGAAATCGGTCGAGGTTTCGATCCCCGTGACGATGGACGATGGCTCGGTCACCGTCTTCGAGGGCTACCGCGTCACGCACAACATCGCTCGGGGCCCTTCGAAGGGCGGGATCCGCTACCACCCGAACGTGACCCGCGACGAGGTCAAGGCCCTCGCGATGTGGATGACCTGGAAATGCGCGCTGATGGGGCTCCCGTTCGGAGGCGCGAAGGGCGGCGTCGTCTGCGACCCGAAGCAGCTCTCGCGGCGGGAGCTCGAGGGCATGACCCGCCGCTATACGACCGAGATCATCAACGAGATCGGCCCGGAGAAGGACATCCCGGCGCCGGACGTCGGCACCGACGCAAGCGTGATGGCCTGGATCTTCGATACCTACTCGATGAACAAGGGCCACTCCGTCCTCGGCGTCGTCACCGGCAAGCCGTTGTCGATCGGCGGCTCGCTCGGACGCGACGAGGCGACCGCGCGCGGCGCTCTCTTCATCATCGCGGACGCCCTCAGGGAGGAGGGCCGGAACCTCGACGGGCTTCGGGTCGCCGTTCAAGGCTTCGGCAACGTCGGACGGAACCTCGCGCGGCTGCTGCACGAGGCGGGCGCGGTCGTGATCGCCGTCTCGGACTCCCGCGGCGGCCTCTATGCGCCGAACGGGCTCGACCTGCCGTCGGTGCTCGCGCACAAGGCGGAGCACGGCGCGCTCGAGGGCTTCAGCGGCGCCGACGCGATCACGAACGAGGAGCTGCTGCTGCTGGACTGCGACGTGCTCGCGCCCTGCGCGCTCGAGCAGGTGATCAACGGCGAGAACGCCCCGCACGTGCGGGCCCGGATCATCTGCGAAGGCGCGAACGGACCCGTGACCCCGGATGCCGACCAGATCCTCGAGGACGCCGGCGTGACCGTGCTGCCCGACGTGCTCGCCAATGCGGGCGGCGTCGTCGTCTCCTACTTCGAATGGGTGCAGGGCCTTCAGGAGTACTTCTGGAAGGAGGCGGAGGTGAACGCCCGCCTCAACGAGATCGTCACGAAGGCGTTCCGGGAGACGTGGGAGACGCGCAAGCAGTATGAGACGAGCATGCGCATGGCCGCCTACGGGCTCGCCGTGCGCCGCGTGGCGGAGGCGACCGTCACGCGAGGCCTCTATCCCTAGGGTCGCGGTCTACTACGCGGAGGAATGCCACCTCTGCGAGCGGGCGCTCGAAGTGGTCGACCAGGTGTGCGCCGGCGACTTCGAGCGGGTCGACATCGGCGGCGACCCCGAGCTCGAGGCCCTCTACCGGGCGTCGATCCCGGTCGTGGAGGTCGACGGCGAGCGCGCCTTCACGTACTTCGTCCAGCCCGACGCGCTGCGACAGCGCCTGCGAGGGTGCGCCTGACAGTTCCTTCCGCGGCTACTGCAGGCCGTGGGCACAATGTGACCGCTTGTCACAAGGGCTCGGGAAGGGATCGAATTGGCGGATCGGTTGACGGTAGGAGTGGCAGCGCGCCTCTCCCGGTACCTGCAGGTGCTCACGCAGGCGAAGAAGATGGGCAAGGACAGGATCTCCTCCCAGGAGATCTCGGACTACACGAACATCAACGCGACCCAGATCCGCCGTGACCTCTCGGGCTTTGGCAAGTTCGGGAAGCGGGGAGTCGGCTACAACATCGACTCGCTGCTCGGCGAGATCCGGAAGATCCTGCGCACCCAGGGGCAGCACAACATCGCGCTCGTCGGCGCCGGCAGGCTCGGCCAGGCGATCGCAAGCTCTCCGATCTTCGCGGAGCACGGGATCAACATCGCCGTCGTGCTGGACACCGACCCCGACAAGGTGGGCCACGCGATCGGCAACCTGAGCGTGCAGCCCTACGCGACGCTCCGCGACGCGGTACGCGACAACAACATCATCGTCGGCGTGCTCGCCGTGCCCTCCGAGGGCGCGCAACAGGCGGCGAACGACCTGATCGACGCCGGCGTGAAGATCGTCTTCAACTACTCGACGGCGCTGCTCGACGTGCCGGGGGATGTCGCGGTCCACGCGTCGAACCCCGCTGTCGAGCTGCTCTACGCGCTCTACTTCCACCTGACCTAGCGCCACCGGCGGCCGCTCTCGCCGCCTCACGCGAGGGGTCGCCCGTGTGGGCTCGTGAAGGGCAGACGGGTTAGCGGCGCTGCTTGAGCTTCAGCTCGCGCGTGTCCGGGACGCCGTCGTTGTCGTCGTCCGCGTCCGCGCGATCGGCCAGGCCGTCGTTGTCGTCATCGGAGTCGCGGGCGTCGGCGATGCCGTCGCCGTCGTCGTCTCCGTCGCGGGCATCGGCCGTGCCGTCGTTGTCGAAGTCGAAGTCACGTGTGTCCGGGACCGAGTCGTTGTCGTCGTCGCCGTCACGCAGGTCGGCGATCCCGTCGTTGTCGTTGTCGGGGTCGACGCGGTCTGCGATGCCGTCGTTGTCGTCGTCGAAGTCCTTCGCGTCGGCGATGCCGTCGTTGTCGTCGTCGAAGTCCTTCGCGTCGGCGACGCCGTCGCCGTCATCGTCGCGGTCCCGGGAGTCGACGATCCCGTCGTTGTCGCCGTCGCAGTCCTTCGCATCGGCAACACCGTCGTCGTCATCGTCGTCGTCGGTGACGCTCGGCTCGCCGTCGCCGTCCTCGTCGCCGAAGTCGCTGAAGTCATCGTCGTCGCCTTGCTCGTCGAACGAATCGCGCTCCGGCTCGACCACGAGCTCGTCGTCGCCCACGAGCTCCCAGCCATCGTCGGCCTCGTCCCCGAACTCGGCGAACTCGCCGTCGTCCTCCTGGACGCAGTCGACGTCGGCCTCGTCGCACGGGAAGGAGACGGCCTTCGCGCTCGAAGCACCGCCGCCCAGGGCAAGCGCGAGCGCGAGCGTGAGCAGCAGCAGGAGTGGCTTGATCGCTCGCATCGCCGTCTCTATCGGCAGGATGCGGCGAGATGTCCTTCCCTCATTCGAGTTGAAGATCCTCCTCTGGCACGGGTACCTCCTCGGCGGCACGGGCTCGAACGTCTATACCCGCTCGCTTGCGCGTGAGTGGACCCGCGCGGGCCACGACGTGACCGTCTTCAGCCAGGAGGACTCTCCCGAGCGCTACGACCTCGGTGGGGCTGAGACGGTCCGGCCGGACGTCGGGGGCCTGCTGCCCGTGTTCGTGCTCGACCGCTACGAGGGCTACCAGGTCAAGCTCGTCCAGGACTGCAGCCGGCCGGAGCTCGAGGACTGGGTCGCGCGGAACGCCGCGGCTCTTCGGGATCGCCTCCCGGCCGACCTGGTGTTCGCCAACCACGTGCTCCTGGGCGGACCGGTCGCTGCGGCGAGCGGCGCTCCGTCCGCCGTCAAGGCACACGGCTCTGAGCTCGAGTACGCGATCCGCGGCAACG